>JBDHDY010000092.1:0-24675 GCA_039591275.1 Gemmatimonadota bacterium
ATCCGCGAGACGCTTGGGCGAGTACGGTCACGTAGGTTTGTGGTGTTTCATCCCTCCTGGACGCATTTTGCCAGGGAATACGGACTGGAGCAGGTAGCCGTGGAAGTTGAGGGCAAGGAGCCCGGCCCTGGCAAGCTCGCCCGGCTCCTGGAGCAGCTTCGGGCGGAGGAGGTCACGGTGATTTTCACACAACCGGCGGTGTCATCACAAAGCGCCGGAGTGATCGCGGCGGAGATCGGCGCGAGCGTACAGACGCTTGATCCCCTCGCACGAGATTGGCCTGAGGCCATGCGGAAAGCAGCAACCGCGATCGCTATGGCCCTCCAATGATGAACGGCGCAGCCGTTGAGATTCGCAACGTCTCGGTCACCCTCAGTGGGGTGCTGGTGTTGGAGGATGTCTCTCTGACGCTCGAGCAAGGAGATTTCCTGGGCATCATCGGCCCCAACGGGGGAGGGAAGACCACTCTGCTGCGAGTCATCCTCGGTCTGATCGAGCCCGGCGCAGGTGAAGTGCACATCTTTGGAGAGGCGCCGAGCCGGGCGCGCGGCGAGGTGGGGTACGTTCCTCAGTATGCGCGGTTCGATGCCTCCTTCCCGATCGACGTGCTCGAAGTGGTTCTCATGGGGCGGCTTTCGCGTCGCACTCTCCTCAGCCGGCTCACGGATGAGGATCGCGTGGCAGCGCACGCAGCGCTCGCTCGCGTGCAGATGGATGACCTTGCCTCGCGGCAGATTGGGGAGTTGTCGGGCGGGCAGTTGCAGCGAGTGCTGATAGCACGGGCGTTGGCCGTGGAGCCCCGCATATTGCTGTTGGACGAACCGGCTGCCAGCGTCGACACGCGCATCGGCAGAAACGTCTATGAGCTGCTCGAGGATCTGGCCCGGGAAACTACGGTCGTGCTCGTCTCACATGACATTGGGGTGATCTCGCGGTACGTGAAGACCGTTGCCTGCTTGAATCGGCACCTTCACTATTCACTATCACCACTCGAAGGAACTCACACGGGAGATGGTCGAGGCCGCGTACGGGTGTCCCGTGGAGCTCTTGGGACACGGGCATCCGCACCGTGTGCTCGAGGAACATCCGTCGAGTGTTGACGAGGGCGAGTGATGTTAGACGCCTTGCAATATCCCTTCTTTCAACGAGCGCTCGCCGCCGGCCTGCTAGCCAGCTTGGCCTGTGGTGTGATCGGCGCCCTCGTGGTCGTGAAGCGCATCGCGACGATATCTGGTGGCCTTTCTCACTCTGCGTTTGGCGGGATTGGGCTCGCGTACTTGCTTGGGTTCGATCCCATGATTGGGGCCACCGGATTTGGAGTTGTCTCCGCCATCGGGATCGGGGTGGCGTACCGCAGGCTGCGGCACGGGTTCGACACCTTGATTGCGATCGTGTGGTCGGGGGGCATGGCGGTCGGCATTCTGCTGATCGCGATGACGCCCGGGTATGCTCCCGATCTCACGACCTACCTCTTCGGCAGCATCGTTCTCGTGCCCAGCAGTTATCTCTGGATCGCCGGGATCCTGGATGTGGTGATCTTGGTATCGGTGATCGTGCTGTTCAAGGAACTGCGGGCGGTGGCGTTCGATGAAGAGTTCGCCAGTGTTTCCGGTATTCCGGTGGAAGCGATCTTTCTCCTGTTGCTGTCGCTCACCGGACTCGCGGTCGTCACGCTAATCCGGGTAGTGGGTGTCATTCTCGTAATTGCACTCCTCACCATCCCGGCGGCCATCGCCCGGCAGTGGTCGCACAGCCTGGGCAAGATGATGATCTACGGATCCGTCATCGGAGCGGTCTGTACGGTGTCAGGCATGTTCCTCAGTTATTGGCTGGCAGATGGCATGGGTATCAACGCGCCCGCTGGACCGTTGATCGTGTTGATTGCAACGACTGGGTTTGGAGTATCTGTCCTTGTGAGGAAGTCAGCCTTGCGCCCCACCGCCTAACACCCCACCTCCTTCCCCAGCGGCCGGCTGCCGGCTGCCAGCTCCCTCAAGGACTACCTCTCACCTCTCACGTCTCACTTCTCACTTCCGATCGCCTCCAACACAATCCTCGCCTGCTGTTGCTTGTGAGCCGCCGGGTATCCTTCCGCGGGGCTCGACTGCTCCGGTCGGGAGACGTGGCTGATCTCGATCCCCTCAGGCACCGCTTGCATGAGTTGGGGAACGACCCACTTGCGAGCACCCATATTGTTGGGCTCTTCTTGGGCCCACACGACTTCCTTCACGTTCGGGAAAGACCGGACCAGTTCGGCGACTTCGGATTGTGGGAACGGGTACAGCAGCTCGATTCGTCCGACTGCGACGTGCCTGGCCGCGGCTCGAAGGGGTCCTCCGACGATGTCGTAGAAAACTTTCCCCGAGCACAAGACGAGCCGCGTGACATCCGTTTGGTTTCCCGGAAGCGTCGTGTCGTCGAGAACCTGATTGAAGCGGCCCTCCGAGAGTTCTGCCAAGGTAGAAGAGGCCTGGGGAAGACGAAGCAGGCTTTTGGGCGTCATCACTACGACCGGTCGAAGCTCACTAATGAGGGCCTGACGACGCAGTAAGTGAAAGTACTGCGCCGGCGTCGAGCAGTTGGCGACCCGTATGTTGCCCTCCGCTCCGAGTGCTAGGTAGCGCTCGAGGCGGGCGCTCGAATGTTCGGGGCCCTGACCTTCGTAGCCGTGGGGCAACAGCAGTACGAGCCGAGAGGTCTGCCCCCACTTGGCCAGGCCGGCGATAATGAATTGATCGATGATGACTTCAGCGGTGTTCGCGAAGTCTCCGAACTGCGCCTCCCACATCACAAGAGTCTCGGGCGCGCAGGAGCTGTATCCGTACTCAAAGCCAAGTACGCCGTATTCGGAGAGTGGGCTGTTGTGCAGTTCGAAGGAGGCGGCCGCGTCTTCAAGATGCTGTATGGGAGCGTATCGCTCGCCGGTCTGAGCATCGTGCAACACGAGATGGCGCTGGCTGAACGTGCCCCGCTCGGTGTCCTGTCCCGTTAGCCGCAGAGGGACGCCGTCCAGTAAGAGCGAGGCGAACGCCAGCGCTTCGGCGTGTGCCCAGTCGATGCTAGGCACCTCACCGAGCACCTTGCGCCGTCGCTCGAGCTGCCGGCTGAGCTTGGGATTGATGGTGAATCCTTCAGGGACCGTAAGGAGCTGGTCGTTGAGCGCCGTAAGCGTCTCGGTGGGGACGCGGGTGTCAGGCTCCTCGAGAACTTCCCACACTCCTGTGATTCGCACCGGCTCCTCGCCCTGCTCGGCCGCAGTGAGGTCTTCCAGCAGCGCCTTTTGCGTCTGAACCAGGAGATCGTGATGAGCGTTCACCTCGGCATCGGCGCCCTCCACCTTGAGCACACCCTCGGCGATCAAAGCGTCGCCGTATCGCTGGCGCACGGTTGGATGCTTCGCGATTCTTTGGTACATGCGCGGCTGGGTATAGCGCGGCTCATCTCCCTCGTTGTGGCCGTGACGCCGGTAACCCACCAGGTCAATAACGCAATCGTTGCCATATTTCTCACGGTACATCATGGCTAGCTGGACTGCTGCGAGACATGCTTCCGCGTCGTCCGCATTCACGTGAACGATGGGGACATCGAAGCCCTTCGCCAAATCACTCGCGAAATCGGTGGATCGTGCCTCGCGTGGATCGGTGGTGAATCCCACCTGGTTGTTCGCGATGATGTGCAGGGTACCGCCAGTCCCGTACCCCGGCAGACGGGCGAGGTTGAACGTCTCGGCAACCACTCCCTGGGCGGCGAAGGCCGCGTCGCCGTGTATCAACACCGGCAAGCTGCGATCTCGATTGTGCTCGCCGGCGTTGGCGAGGCGCTTGGTCTGAACGGCCCGGGCGTATCCCTCCACGACGGGATCGACGGCCTCGAGATGGCTTGGATTCGGCATCAGCGTGACGCGGATGGCGTCGCCGTCGGGACTCCGGTACTCGCCTCGGGCGCCGTGATGGTATTTGACGTCACCGACACCGCCCTTGGGTGCCAGGGTTTCCTCGACTTGTCGCCCCCCCTCGAACTCTGCGAGCAGGGTCTCATACGGCACGCCGAGCACATGGGCGAGCACGTTGAGTCGGCCGCGGTGGGCCATGCCGAGCACTACCTCCTGCGCGCCGCGGTCGGCAACAGTCTCGATGGCGTAGTGGAGCATCGGAACCAGCATGTCCAAGCCCTCGATGCCGAACCGCTTGTGTCCGAGATATGACCGGTGCAGGAAGGCCTCGAGCCCCTCCACCTTCACCAACGTGTCGTATAGTCGGCGTCGCTCGGATTCCGTGAGAGGCTTGCGATGCTCGCCCGACTCGATGACACGCCGCAACCACACGCGCTCATCGTGATTGGCGATGTGCTCGATCTCGTATGCAATTGATCCGCAATACGTCGCGCGAAGCGCCGGGAACGCGTCTGCCAACGTCTCTCCACTCACGTAGACCCGGAGTACGTCGGTCAGTCCCAGTGGAATCGGGTCGAGCGACGGGTCGCCAATCGGCTCTGTGCCGAGGGGATCGAGCTGAGCCGCGAGATAGCCGTGGGTGCGGTGCGCCTTGACCAACCCCCTCGCTGCTGCCACGTGATAGAGTATTTCATCCGGGAGCGCGAGAGGGGTAGCGGTGGTGGCCGTGGGAAGAAGGGCGCTGGGTGTAACCGGTCCGCCGGGGAGCGCAGCGGCGCTGATTCCGAACGCCTCGGCCACATCCGCGTAGAAACCCTCTTCTCCCTGCAAGAAGCCATCGATGAGCTGCAAGAACGATCCTGACTCCGCACCTTGAATGATTCGGTGATCGTACGTGCTCGTCAGCGTCATCACCCGAGCGTTCCCGCGTGTGCGGATCGCTCCGGTTGCGATGATCGACCCTTGGCCTTGCATGAGTCGGGGCACGGAGGCCACGGTTCCGATTGTTCCGGGGTTGGTGAGCGTGAGCGTCGCACCTTGATAGGCGTCTGGAAGCAGTGTTCCCGTTCGGGCGCGGGCTACCAGGCGCTCGTATTCGGTGTGGAATCCGCGAAACGTCATTCCGTCGGCGCCCCTGATGACCGGCACCACGAGGTGACGGCTTCCATCCCTGCGCTGCGTATCGACGGCAAGGCCGAGATTCACCGCCAGTGGGTCAAGGCGATGAGGCGCTCCGTCCTTCTCGACGACAGCTCGGACCATCGCCGGGAACTTCTTCGCGGCTAGAACAATCGCCCAGCCAATGAAGTGCGTGAACGACAGTTTGAACGAGCGGCTGTTTGCACGCCCTTCCTCTGTAGTTGCTTCTTCACTCGCGGCAAGCTGTCGGTTCATGGCCCGGCGTTGATCCCACAGCAGCGACACATCTACGTCACGGAATGAAGTGGCTGTGGGTATGGAGAGACTAGCCTCCATATTCTCGAGTAGCCTGAGTGCCGGGCCAGTGATCGATTCGATCGACCGGTCATCTGATTGGCCCGTCGCATGGCTAACAGGCGGAGGAACCGCTTCTGTCTCTTGTTGTGGCTCGGCTTGTCCGGGCACAACCGGCTCTTCACCCTGCAGCCCGTTCTCAAAGAGCTGTCGCCACTCCGGCGGCACGGATTCTGGATCGCGCAAGTAGTCTTCGTATAGCGTCTGCGCAAATCCGGAATTGACGGTCTCAAAGATGTTGTCGAACACGGTGTCACATGCCGTCTGTGAGAGTTCGAGGGAGTGCCTGATCAGTGAACATACGTAGGGTACCAACTTATGTAACGTGTGATGTTGAGTCGAGGTCGGAGCCGCCAGTTCAATGTTGGATCCTGCAGGTACCCAGTTGCGGCCCCTGGGTGGGCCAGCGCGCTATCTAAAGTCGGAGGGGCCGGGCACCACCGAGTCACGTGCACTTTGCGTGTCTTCTTGCGGCATGAACAGCAGGTCAATCACTTGCGTGAGCGATGCCGCCCACAGCTCATGGCTAACCGGCCAGGGCACCGACGCTCGCCGGAGTCGCTGGATGGCGTTTATGTCGAGGAGCTCTGCGACCAAAACTCTTTGCTGAGTCGACGGGTCCGGCCGGACGTTCACCACGACGGCGAGTTCGGCGGGCGGGAGCCGGCGCCCTTCCGTTCGCGCACGTTGCAGGGCGTGCGCGCTCCGGTCTGCCACGCGAAACCCCGCGCGTGTCAACACGACCATCGTGGAATCCGCTAGGGCGCCCTCACCGAACACGGCCAGCAATCGGCTGTGTATACTGTCGGGCATCGTCTGCGCCGGGCTCGCAGACGGGAAGGTCGCTAAGAGGACACTCAAGCGGCACCCGAGCCACCAGCTCCTCATCGGCTTTCGGGGCTTCGCTGTCACGCCTTCCTTCCTGCAGGTCATCTCCCTGAGCTCTCCTCGCCGCCGCTGATGACCTCAGCGACGTAAACGTAGTCCCCAAACTCGGAGGCGTCATCGTTGCTGGCGTTTGCGGCAACGTGAAACGCCACAGATGCGTCTGGGAGGCTTGGGCTTGGAGATGTCCAATCCACCATCCAGCGCACACTGTCCGACGCCGTGAGCTCGGTTCCGGCCTTTGTATGCTGAGCATATTGGATGCGAAGCGGCCCGTGGGCAATCACTTCCACCCGCTCATCAGGGGCTTGCAGGTAACCAGCCTGGTGGCCGGCACGGTGCCCCCCCACGAAGCGAGCGGCGAGCTGAAAGCCGCCGCTCGCGATGCCGGCACGGCTCAACGTGAGCGTGATGCTGTAGGTGCTGTCGGGGGAGTAGTTCTTAGGAACGCCTTGCAGCACGAGCGTTCCCGCCGGTGCGTTGATTGGCTCGCCGAAATGACACCGCCGACAGGTCGGTTCATTGAATCCGCCTGTGTGACCTGCCGGCGGCTCTTCGGGGTAAGCGTGCCCCACGAGTGAGACCGCGATGCAGAGGAGCGTCGAGACACTCAGTGTCGTCGTCGCAGGCCCCTTGGCTTTGTGGTGTTTACGGAACGCGGGCTCGTCCAATGTAGTTCGTGTCGGTCCCGAACCAGATCTCGCGTGAGGGCTCGTGATAGTACATGTGACGTACCGTCCCACCCCCACTCTCGATCTCCGTTGTGCTGAAGAATTCGTACCTGTGTGGGTCGAAGCCGACGAACTGGTTTGGCTGCGTCCCCGATTCGACGAACCAGAGACGGTCGCGATCGTCAACCGCCATTCCGTACGGCCGTGAGCCGGCTCCGCCCGGAGCTTGCCATTCCTGCACCTCACCCGTTGCGGGATCGAATCGGCCCAGGAATCCCTCGGCATAGTCAACATACCAGATCTTGTCGTCCGAGGTCACCTGTAATCGGCGGGGTCGTGCTGCGCTGCGGGGGAGCGAGAACTCCTCGAGCGCCATTGTTTGCGGATCGATGGTGGCGATCTTGTTGGTGCCGAATTCCACGATCCACGGTCTATCGCCCGAGTCCAGGACAATCCCGTAGGGGCGAGCTCTAGGCGTCGGGACCTTGACCAGTTGAACGGCGCCCGTGCTCGTCGTGAGTTTTCCCACGAAGTTGCCGCCCTGAACCGTAAACCAGATGTCTCCGTTCCCATCGAAGATCAGTGTATGTGGATCGCGGGCTTCAGGGTCCGGCATCGGGAATTTGGTGATCTTCCCAGTCGCCGGATCGAGCTTGCCGATGTGACTGTTGCGATTTCCCGCGTACCACACGTACCCCTCTCCGTCGACGATGAGGTTGTGTGGACCAGTGCCCTCTTCCAGCTCGTACCGCTTGAACTCGCCGCTCTCGGGGTCTAGGTAGGCGAGATAATTCCCTCGCTGACCACAAAACCAAACCCGGTTTTGCCCGTCGACATGCGGGTCGCGGGGTCGGCTGTTCTCCCAAGGCACGAGCCACTCGGTGATGTCGATTGTATCCGGGGCAGGTGCCGTGGCGTCTCCCGGCCACATCAGGGCCAGGAAGATGGTAACAGCGAGGTATTTCATGGTGTCACTCCCTGCAGCTGTGTGAGAATGTCTCGACGGACTGGGTTGCGTTGAGGAATCAGGGCGGGGCCGGCAATCTAGCATGGCAACTGGCACCCTCCACGGGTGGGCCTGGGAGCGTCACCCTCCTTGACCGGACTCAGGTGGGGTTGCGTCTTGAGGGAACGAGTTTGACGGGCAACCGTCGCTGGCCCGAACGTTCCCGTTCGCGGTCTATCCCACCCGCCTGGTTTTTCTCCTCATGAAATCCATCAGGATGTGCTGTCCGAGTGTCACCGTGCTCGTGAAGTACGCCTTCCCGCGACAGATCTCGCACACCTTTTTGACGAAGCGAACGAGCGAAGGCTCCCGAGCGAGCATGAAGGTATTGATCATGACGCCACTGCGCTTGCACTGATTCACTTCGCGAAACGTGACCTTCAAAATCTTGGGGTCGAGCCCCATCGAGTTCACGTACACGCGGCCGTCTGGAAGGGTGAGCGCGGACGGCTTGCCGTCCGTGATCATGATGATCTGACGCATGTCCTTCTTCTGCGACAGGAGGATTTTGCGGGAGAGCTTCAGTCCTTCTGCGGTGTTCGTGTGATAGGGTCCCACCTGCGCCCGGGCGAGGTGTGAGATGGGAATCTCCTCGGCGGTGTCGTGAAAGAGCACCACTTTGAGCGAGTCACCGGGAAACTGCGTCTGGATCAGGTGGGTGAGGGCCAGAGCCACTTTCTTCGCTGGCGTGAAGCGGTCCTCGCCGTAGAGGATCATGGAGTGAGAACAATCCAGCATCAACACCGTTGCTGCGCTCGAACGGTACTCGGCCTGGCTCACCATGAGATCTGGGTAATCGATGTCGACCGGAACAGCGAGGCCGTTTCGCTTCAGAGCGTTGGTCAGCGTCGAACTCACGTCGAGGTTCAGCGTGTCACCGTACTCGTAGGGCTTGGATACGGCTTCCGCTTCAACTCCGGTAGCCAGATACGGAGTTTCGTGACTCCCGAAGCTGGATTTGCCTATGCTGCCCAAGAGGTTCTTGAGGGCGCGATACCCCAGGAAATCGATGGCCTTGTCGGTGAGGTTGAAGTTGACCTGTTGAGCTGCTGAATGAGCCTGGCCACCTGGTCCGAACATTTGCTGGTGGCCCTCCGGCATTCGCGGCGCCTCTTGGATCTGGAGGAAACCCTCCTCAACCAGGCGTTGCACGATCTGGTCGATAAGCTCGGCCAGTTGCTGCTGGATCTCACGATCGCGCTCCTCGTCGCCGGTGGACTCGCCCCGAAGAACCTGGAGCATCTCGGGAGTGAGCTTGCCCGAGTTGATCAGGGCGTCCATGATCGCCTGACGCAGGGAGTTCAGGGAGTGGTCGGAATCCTCCGTTCCGAAATCGCCCCAGAACGGATGATAGTGGGGCCCCCCGGCGAATCCCGATTGTAACAGGAAGTCGCTGAGCTCGTCGATCAACTCCTCGATGTTGATCGCATCGACGAGTTCCGGGATGTACTTCGAATAGCTCTTGTAGCGCATACGCTCGCGGTCCGAACCTCTGTTCAAACAGTCGCACTTGATAAATGTTCCCGCAATACCCCCGCACCACCCCGCCCCCCAGGCGGTAGGGCGGTAGCGATCTGACCACACCTCTAACCAGGTTAAGCTTGCGGCGACGACCTACATCGTACCTGCCTCGATCTCGTGTACTCCACCCCTTGACATCCCCTACGGCAGCAATCACGGTGAGCCTTACCGCCTTACCGCCTTACCGCCTTACCGCCTTACCGCCTTACCGCCTTACCGCCTTACCGCCTTACCGCCCACCTTGTCTCGCATCACGTCCCTGCCCATTGTTCCTGCCGCATGACTAGCCCCGTGCCGCGATCGACCCCCTCCATAGAAGGTGTACTGAAACCGCCCCCGCCCTCGGCTTTCGGAGCGCTCAAACACCGCAATTTTCGGTTGTTTTTTGCCGGGCATTTGGTATCTCTGGTCGGCTGGTGGATGCATCATGTGGCGCAGCCGTGGTTGGTATTGCTGCTCACCGACTCTGCGTTTTATGTGGGTCTCGTCGCTCTCCTCGGAACCCTCCCGGTGACACTGCTCTCTCTCTTTGGAGGTGCGGTTGCGGACCGCTTTCCCAAGCGGCGCGTTGTAATTGCCACCCAGGCGACGGCCATGGCGGTTGCCCTTGCTCTGGCGGCAATCGTTCTCGCAGACGCGGTTACGCTGGCCCATGTGATGGTTGCTGCAGCCCTAATCGGCACCGTGGCGGCGTTTGACATTCCGGGCCGTCAGGCCTTCATGGTCGAGATGGTCGGAAAGCGAGACCTGATGAACGCCATTGCACTCAACGCGTCCGCGTTCAACGCCTCGCGTGTCGTGGGTCCTGCCGTCGCGGGAGTGCTGATCGGCGCAGTCGGTGTCGGAGTGTGCTTTCTTCTGAACGGGCTGTCGTATCTCGCTGTGATCGTCGCGCTGCTGGCCATTCGGATTGAGCGTTACCGCACTCAACCTGGACGAACATTCGCGAGGGTCTCGGCTACGTGGCAGGCAATCGACGGGTGCGGACGCTGCTTTTCGTGATCGCAGGAGCCAGCCTGTTCGGCTTTCCGTTTCAGGTGCTCATGCCGGTTTTGGCACGTGACGTGTTGGGGCTGGGAGCACAGGCGTATGGGTGGATGGTGACCTCCGCAGGTGTCGGTGCCCTTGCCGGCGCCCTGGGGCTGGCGGGTTTTGCCAGGCATATCCGGAAGGGAAGAGCCGTGGCCGTGGCTGCCATCACCTTTGGACTGCTGGTAGCCCTGCTCGGCGTTGTGCGGTCGTTTCCCTTGATCCTCGTGCTGCTTGTCTTGATTGGCTTTGCGATGATCGTTCACACGGCCACCACCAATACACTGCTCCAGACCGTTGCTCCAGACGCGTTGCGCGGGCGGGTGATGTCGGTCTACACCCTGTCGTTCATGGGATTGCTTCCGTTCGGCTCTCTGCTTAGCGGTCTCGTGGCGGAGCGCTTTGGTCCCGGTGTGTGGCTCACTGCTGGCGGGCTCGTGTGTTGCCTCATCGCGATCATGACCTTGCGAGCCGTGCCAGAAGTGTGGCGGATGGAGTGAGGCCCAACCCTCCCGCCCTCCCAGCTTCCAGCGGCCCGCTGCCGGCTGCCGGCTATCCAGCTGCCAGCCGCCGGCTGTCGTTACCCTCATCGGGATTGGTGTTACCAGTGGTAGTGTGTGAGTGTTTTGATGAGTAGTGCGTAGACGAGTAGTGCTTAGATGCGAGTCAGTAAATGCGAGTGCTCGAGGCCGGCCGCTGGCAGCTGGTAGCTGGAAGCCGACTCACCATCCTTGCCGGCGAGCGGCAGCAACCAATACACTCGCCGCCTCTTCGTAGCTCAATAGCCCTGTGTTCAGCACGAGATGGTAGTTCGTTGGATCGTCCCAGCGCTGGCGGTAGTGCGTTTCGAGGTAGTCCCGACGGCCGGCGTCGATCTCGCCAAGCGTTTTCTCCGCCTCCTTGTGTGAAGCGCCCAGGATCTCCATTACTCGTTGGACGCGAACCTCCCGGGGGGCGACGATGTAGACGAACAGCACATCGTCCGGTGGTCCGCCTTCGCGCCGGGTGAGGTGTGCCTGGGCTCCACGGCCGACCAGGACAACATTCCCGTGTTGGGCTGCTTCGTTGATAACGGCCTCCGTCATCTGCACCATCTCGACTTCGGGGATCGTTGTTTCGGAGGGGAGGTTGCTCGAGGCGAGAAAGAGCTCCGGCGACGATACAGTGAGCGTGCGAGCCAGCCGCTCGATCAACCCGGGCACCCGCTCTTCACGGTGAGCAACTTCCTCGGGGGGCAGGCCGACCCGGGCGGCAACCCGATCTATGAATTCGTTGTCTACCACCGTCCAGCCGAGTTCCCCAGCCGCCAGCTCGGCGATCCGGGAACCGCCTGAAGCATACTGTCGGGAAACGGTGATGACAGACAAGGGATTCGAGCTAGGAGAAGAGGTTGGGTCCGCTTCCTCCGCCGCTCCCTCCGAGACCTTGTCCGAACGGTGGCTGTTGCTCCGATGCCAGCCGGGAGTAGCCGAGTTCGTCTGAACTCGAAATGCGCTTCTTCGCAGCCAAACCCTCCAAGACGAGCTCGCATCCGGAGACCAGCGTGGGGGGGTCCTTCTTCGGCGCAAGACCAGTGTTCTCGATGATCGTGAACAGGCCCGGGATCACCCCCAATCCTTTGAGGCAGACATCCGAACGCTCATCCATGGCCATCTTGAGTGCGCCACCCTCGTTAAACCACTCGACGACCTCCTCCAAATCAGCGCCCCCGAGACGGGCGTCGAACGTGCGTTCGGTGGCCTGACGTACGAGATCTTGCGCGATCGTATCGGATCCCTGGAGCTCACCCTCATACTCGAGCTCGATCTTTCCTGTGATTGTGGGAATGGCGGCGTACACGTCCGTGACTCTGGGGACTACCTTCTTTTCCTTGTTGAGAATCGCCCGCCGCTCCGCATTTGACACAACTGCCTCGAGCACGCTGATGGGCAGTCGCTGGCTGACACCCGAACGGCGATCAACCCGTTTGTCCTCTCTGGCCACGAAGGCCAAATGCTCCACCAGTTCGCGGATGAAATCCGGAATCTCGACCGGACGCCCGTTTCGGTTGACCCACGCCTCCTGCGCTGTGATCGCTTTGCCGTGCTCAAGGGTCGGTGGGTAATGAGTCATGATCTCGCTTCCAATCCGATCCTTGAGCGGCGTGATGATCTTGCCGCGAGCGGTGTAATCCTCCGGGTTGGCAGAGAACACGATGAGCACATCGAGGGGGAGGCGAATGGGATACCCTTTGATCTGGATGTCGCCTTCCTGCAAGATGTTGAAAAGGCCGACCTGGATCTTCCCTGCTAGGTCGGGAAGCTCATTAATGGCGAAGATGCCTCGGTTGCTCCGGGGAAGCAGCCCGTAGTGAATCGTCAATTCATCCGAGAGTAGGTGCCCCCCTCGAGCGGCCTTAATGGGATCGATGTCGCCTATGATGTCTGCGATGGTCACATCAGGTGTGGCAAGCTTTTCGACATAACGCTGGTCTCGCGGCACCCAATCAATCGGCGTCGCATCGCCGCGCTCCTCGAGGAGCTGCCGTCCGTATTTCGATATGGGATGGAACGGACTGTCGTTGATCTCACTGCCGGCGACGATCGGGATGGTCTCGTCCAACAAGTTGACCAATGCCCGGAGAATGCGGCTCTTTGCCTGTCCCCGAAGCCCCAGCAAGATGAAATCGTGCCGGGCCAGAACTGCATTGGTGATTTGCGGGAGCACAGTATCGTCGAACCCTATGATGCCCGGGAAGACGTCCTGGCCTTCTTCGAGCTTGCATATGAGGTTCTTGCGCATCTCGTCCCTGACCGACCTCCCCTGTCTCAGGGAAGTGTCCCAGCCGGCCTGTTTCAGCTCTCCAAGTGTCTTTGGGCGATCCATCATAGCGGACATATACCTCTTTGCTGCATGTGGGTTCAACCCCTGTTCAAGAAAAGGTCCCTTAGCCGGACGGCTGCGACGCCGTTTGCGCCCACCGACGCCACCGCCCAGACATCTCCCGCCTGCGATACCCTGGCTGCTTCGCCAAGGTCCCGCTCCAACGCATCGACCTGGCGAGCCTGGCGAAACCCAATGATTCCGGGGCGAAGCGATACCTCCCGGGCAAATCCCAACAGCTCCTGCAGGTACACGACGACTCCATCGTCGTTTGCGGCTCGTGCCAGTCCCAGCACGGCGACACCCACCTCGTCAGGCCGCAGGACATAGTCATATGTCGGAAGAACCGCCGGACCCCGACCCGGGACAGGAGCCGAAACGAAGGGCTCCGCGCTCCAACCGAACAACCACGGCTCATCCCGCAGCGCATACGGTGATGCGACGCCGATTCGATAGCGGGACCGGTGGGGAGGCGCCGGAGCGAGGCTCACCAGACGTCCTCGCCGGTCTACATCGGCATAGGGAGCGTCCACCGCCCGGAAGTGGAGCGCCCAGCCGTCAGAGGACTCCAGGCGGAGCCACCGCAAATGGGCGAACGGACCCACGGGCGGTTGCTGCCGTTCGTAACCAGCTGGGGTTTCCCAAGCTACCGATGCTCCCTCAACGTTGAAATCGAACGCGTATCGCAAAGGGGCCTCTCGGCGGTCTTCAATCACGTTCTCTATATCGACCCATGGCGTGTCGTCGTACACGGTGATGGTAGTGCGGAGGGGCACATCCGCTCGGTTACCGGCCACCCGCTCCACCACGAGCCGGTTCCCTATACCGGGAAGTCGCCATCGCGTTGCCCGGCGCAGCCGTGAGCCCTCGACCACATTGACACCCTGACCGTTTGGTCGCGCCCACTCGTGCCCGTCGTCCCGGCTGTAGAGCGAGGTGATGGCTCCACTCTCCGGGTCTACGCGCACGGTGAAGCGCTGACCGACGACGGCGACGTCCCCAGGCTCCATGTACGGTCGACTATCCAGGTACTCAACGTCCGGTAGGTACACGTATCCCAACGCCGGCACATCGGTCACCATCCGCTCCGAGCCGTCGGGCAATGTCACGATGTCGGTCCGCGTCACCCCCGATGGATTGAAGACCAACGTGCCCGCAACGGTGGAGGCGAGCTGGCGGGCAAATCCCTCAACCCCCGGTGAGCGGCTGCCAAGGAGGGCGTTGAGGGGCGCCAGTATCTGACTCACCCGACGATCCATCGCAGCGCGACGCATCCTAGTGGCGCTGGCCAGGTGGTCGGTGGTGGGTGGAGGGGTGGGCGGTGGTGTCGCCGGCTCGGGGGCCGGCGGACCCGCTTGGGGTTCCCGCGGCAGCCTGACACGAAATCCCCCGCCTCGCTCGACGCTTCTGAAGAAGTCCTCAGCGTGGCCGACAGTGATTCGCGGGAACGCGAATCTAGCATTCCACTCCCGGGTCGCCTGTACCAGCCGTCCCCAGTCATCACCGATCTCGGTGGTCAGTAGGAGCGCTCCCTGGTGGGGGTATGTGGGTGAAAGTAGCGTGGGTGAAGAAGTGAGTAGTCGCTCAATTTCGCGAAGCATGGTGCCCGCGCCCCGAGCAAATCCGAGCAGCCGGGGATCACCGCCTGGCAGCGCGGCAGCTCGAAGCATGCGTGCCCCGTCCCGCCCCTCGAGGGAGCTGAAGGGCGATCCAGTCCCCGTCTGGTCAAGGATTGCATAGCGCACACCAATGCCGGCCAGGGATGATGCACTCGCTCGCAAACGCAAGTGCTCCTCCGGCCCGACCGCAACTGGGCTCACCGGGATGCCAAAACGGTCCTCGAGATCTCTGGCTGGCTGGCCGATCCGCAGAAAGGGGATGTGGTCGAGGAGCTCCAATGGAGTCTGGACGGCAAGGGGATTTCCACCGACTGCCGTCTCGCGCAACAGAGCGATCTCAATTGCTCTCTGCCATGGCAGCAGCGACTCGAGCCGCTCCAGTAAGCGGGCCGCGTCTGCAACGGCAATCCAGTACAGTGTCCAGCGCGGCTGAGTCCGGAGGCGGTGTTCGCTTCTTATGACGCCTCGACGGTTCGGCAGTTCGAGCTCCGTCACAATCCGGGTGTCGCCTTCGAGCGGCAGCCAGAGCTCACCGTACAGGTGGTCGCCCGTCCCGAGGACGCCAGCCGTCCCGAGGAGGCGGCGGGCGCCGTCGTAGACTCTCAGGCGACCTGCTGGGACCTGAGCATCATGCACCTCAAACCGCACAAGGGTGGTCTCGCCGCCCGGTTGAGCTGCCGCCAGCGGGGGAGAGAGGCTGCCGCGCCGACGAGCGTGAGCCGGTGAATGAAGCTTCGCCGGTCAGTCACGGGCGGAGGGCCAGAAACCCTATGACACCCCTCCCGCTCCTTGCTTCCCGCTTCCTGTTCGTGCGTCACGGATTGATTTCGAATGGGATGCTCACGACTTCGGCAGGGGCGCCGGCGGCGATCAACTCTCGCTCCCGGTTGACCTCGCGGCGAATCATGCCAAGGCCGATGTACTGCTCGAGCACTGACAGCCACGCGATGCTCGACACCCGCCCTATCTGTTTGTGTTCCTGGACGACTTCCCACTCTTCCTTGCTCGGTGTCCCATCCCAGAGGAGGCCGTCCAACCCTTTGTTGGTGTGACCCCGAAAGTGTACCCGGGCGACGGTTTCTTGTCCGGTGTAACACCCCTTGGTGTACGAGACGCCGTTGATCTCGTCGTACCGTGCCTCCTGGGGCAGCGTCTTGTTGTCGATCTCTGCCCCAAGCCGTGGCCAGCCGGTCAGGATCCGGGAGAGCTCCAGTGCGCCAGCTGATGACGTAACCGCCCCGGCATCCTCGAGCCTACTCGTGATCCGCGGAGCATGTTCTTGAGTGAGTTGGATCTGCAGCTCGAAGTCCGCCTGCTCGGTCGGCCGTGTGACGAAGCAGGCCACGTCGCCGGCCACGGCGTTCTCTGCTCTTCCCGGTTGCGGCAAACCGATGCCGGCGCGATGCGCGACGTCCAACGCGCGAGGGCCGGCGAGGCGCAGGACAGTCAGTTCGTCAGAGCGCATCGACGGCCGGGCAAGCCGCGGTGGCAGGTAGCGCTTGAACACTTCGAACAGCGATTCTGTCCCCTGCTTCGGTACCGTGAGGAATACCACGGCCCCGTCACGGGCAGCCCACATATCGGAGATGATCATGCCCTTCGTCGTTAACACAGCACCGTAGACAACGCCCCCATCTCCCGCCTTTTCGAGGTCATTGGTCAGCAATCCCTGCAGACACGTCACCGCACCCGGGCCGGCGACACTGATAACGTCCGTGTCGGCTCTTGCTACGACCGCGCCGCCGATAACGGCCGTAGTTTCCTCATCCGACAGATCGTCGGGGGAGAGTACGAAAGGTCGTAGCGAAGGTTCGGGTGTGGTCATCGTAGGATCAATTTATCACGACTGGGCCGCCATCGCCCCATCATTGGTCGTAGTATCCCGCCAGTCGATACGAAAGATCGAGCAACTCCACGGGGTGTACTACCGGAACGTCCCGCCCTTGAGCCAGGAGCCCCGCACCAAGCTGCATCTGGCAACCAGGATTTCCTGTAGCAATGACATCGGGCGACACGTTGCTGAGCGCGGCAAGTTTGCGGGCGAGGACCTCGCGTGACAAAGCTCGCTGCGTCAAGGAGTACACTCCCGCACTCCCACAACAGTGCTCCGATTCAGTGTGTGAAATGCGTCGAAGATGTGGAATCGTTTCCAAGAGCTGGACAGGGGGCTCTACAACTTGTTGTGCGTGGTGCAGGTGGCATGGTGCGTCATACGCAACGTTGAGGGCTAGCGGAGCCCCAGCTCGCGGCCCGACGTCCGTGAGTGTCTCACTCACATCCTGGATACGGTTGGCGAGATCGACGGCTCGTGCGTGCCAGGGATCTCCCTGAAGCAAGCGGCCATATTCTTTGAGCATTGCGCCGCAACCTGCACTGTTGACCACTATCCGAACGTCTGGGTCGTCACCAAACGCAGCGATGTTACTCCGGGCTAGCTCTTGGGCTTCCGAATGCAGTCCCGCGTGGGCGTGTAAGGCGCCACAACAGCTTTGTGCGGGGACGGTCACGAGCGAGAACCCGTTGGCCCGAAGCGTGCGCTCGGTCGCCCGCTGCACGTGACCGAACAGTCCTTCCATAATGCAACCCTGGAATACGACAGCCCTGCCGCTGGAAAGACGGTCTGCGGGCGTACCTCTCGGTGCGTTGGGCGTGTCTCCCTCGGGTTCCCCCATGGGTGGCTCGATACCCCGGCTCCTCAGGCCATCGGTCCGCGGGTCCCTTGGTCGAGTCGCCGCCAGCATCCCCATGGCGAATCCGATCAGAGACTCGGTGGTGAAATACCGAGCCGCAGGCCTGATCCACTTGGCAATGGCGAAGAGGGGCCGCCGCACACGAGGCTCGGCGAATGTGTTCAGAACGAGCCGTGCAAGAGCCGGGACGGGTCGTGTTTCTGTCAATTCGGCTCGCACGTCCTCGAGGGCGAAGCCGTATTGCACACCCGAAGGGCACGCGGACTCGCAGCCGCGGCAGCCCAGGCACCGGTCCAGATGCTCGGCGAGCATTGGATCAGAAGCGTCGAGTTCCCCTCGTACCAGTCCCTGCATCAGCACGATGCGCCCTCGGGGACTGTCGGCTTCGTCTCCCGTGGCGACGAACGTGGGGCAGCTTTGGAGGCACAGACCACAGTGCACGCACGGGTCCAGTCCCGGAAGGGTGGTGGCTTTCACGCTTCGTCGCCCAGTGGGACCACCAGCACGCCGGTCGGATCGAACGTCTGACGGAGCCCTCGCACCAGGCTGCTCACGCCTTCGCGGTAGACTCCGAAATGGCCGAGTGAGGAGAGAACCGGCCACGGTGCTCTTTCGAGCGTAAGAGGCATTTCCTGTTGGACGGCTGCGTGTCGCAGGCGCTGGAGTTTGTCGCTAGTGACACTGCCGCTCCAGCGCACGGTCGCCGCTGCGACGCTGATCGACATGTGTTCTTCGCCGATGTGGTGGGTGACAAGATCCACTGTGCCATCGAGGGCGGCGATGAGCGTGCCGATGCGTAGGCTGGTTGGAAAATTGGTGGCTCCGGTCGAAACGGATCTCCAGAAATGAGACGCCTCTGCAGCCGACTTCGTGGTGAAAGAGAGGGTCGATGCTGCGGAGACGGCGTCGCGTTCGGCAGACACTGAGGTATCCGAGCCCGTCAAACGTACGGCGAGCAGCCATTGATCCTCACCGGCTGCTGCCGGTGAAATGATCTCGAGGGAAGCGGGGGAAAGTCCGTGCGTGAGGATGGCCCGCGCCTGTTGCAGCAACTCGCTCCTACTACCCAAGGTGGTCAGCGTAAGATCGGTGTGTGGCGTGGCCCTGAGTCGAAGGTGAGCCGACGTTACGACACCAAAACCCCCGAAGCTTCCAGTGGCCATCTTCGTCAGGTCGAACCCAGCAACGTTCTTCACCATGCGACCGCCGAACCGTACGATGCGGCCCTGGCCCGTCACAAGGGTCAGTCCAAGCACGTGATCCCGTACCGATCCATAGCCGGAACGGAGTGGACCGGCCGTCGCGGTGGCGATGATCGAGCCGAGCGTGCGCCGCTCACCTGGTGGATCGATCGGAAGCCAAACTCCGAGGTTACCCAGTTGCTGACAGAGATCTTCGAGTACAACACCAGCGCCAACGGTAGCCACGAGGTCTGCTGGCCGGATCTCGGGCAGCTCGGCGAGTGCCGTTGTTGACAGGATCAAATCGGCAGGGATGTCGACTGGATGAAAGCCCCGGCTACCGGCAATGCGCACGGTCCAACCTTCTTCCGCGGCAGTGGCCAGCACCAACGCGCACGTTTCTTCCGTCTGAGGAGCGACGCACGGAACGCTGGTTCCGACCGTCTCGATCGACTCCTCGGATCCGAGCAGTGTGCGGAGCCGACGTTTGATTGTCACGCTTGTTTGCGACATCGGCCGTTGTTGAGGGGTAGCGTTGGTGTCACGCGATATTCTCCTTGGTGGCGTTCTGGCGGCGCAGGGCCTTACCGGCCGACCGCCATTCCCGGCATGCGTGGACTGGTATGACCTTGCCTGGATTTGACAGCTCCTGCGGATCGAACACACGCCGGGCGGCGCGCATGGCGGCGAGTGCGTCGCCATCGAAGATCAAAGGCATATACGAGATCTTGTCGATTCCCACTCCGTGCTCACCGGTGATGGTTCCGCCGGCTGCGATGCACGCTCGCATCATGTCGGCGGATGCTCGCTGCACGCGGTCGAGCTCGTCAGCGTTGCGGCTGTCGAAGTTCAAGTTCGGATGGAGGTTGCCGTCACCGGCGTGAAAGACGTTGCTGACCGTGATGCCATAGCGGTCGGCGATGCGGGAGATTTCCTCCAACACATCCGGTAGAATGGAGCGGGGGACAACGGCGTCCTGCACCATCATGTCGGGACTGATTCTCCCTAGCGCGCCAAAAGCTTTCTTGCGTCCTTGCCACAGACGGGCGCGTTCCGTTTCCGTCGCCGCCACGCGGACGCAGCGGGCACCTCGGTCGCCGAGGATCTTTTCCACCTGGGCGGTTTCCCCCGCCACGGCTTGTTCGAATGTGCCATCGAGTTCAACCAGGAGTACCGCGGCGGCATCCGTCGGGTATCCCGCGGCGTACACGGATGCCTCCACAGCCATCACACAATTCTGGTCCATCATCTCCAGCGCCGCGGGTACGATGCCGGACGCGATGATGGCCGAGACGGCTTCACCCGCCGTTCGAATTGAAGGAAAATCAGCGAGAAGCGTACGCACTGCGCGAGGGAAAGGCACCAGGTTGACCGTAATCCGTGTTGCAATGCCAAACATACCCTCGCTTCCCACGAACACTCCCACGAGGTCTGGTCCCCAGCACTCGCCACCTGGAGATCCTATCGTGACTACTTCGCCGCTCGGCAGTACGATCTCGAGTTCCAAGATGTGATTTGTCGTAACGCCATATTTGAGGCAGTGGGGGCCTCCCGCGTTTTCGGCCACGTTGCCACCAATGGTGCATGCCGTCTGGCTCGACGGATCGGGAGCGTATTGTAAGCCGTACGCCTTGGTGGCCTCGGTGATCTGGACGTTAACCACGCCGGGCTCGACTACGGCGCGCCGGTTATCAGGATCGATCTCGAGAATGTGATTGAGCCTTGTGAGCACGACTGATACCGCGTCGTCACAGGCGAGGGCGCCACCGGAAAGACCGGTTCCTGCTCCTCTAGCAACAAAGGGCACGTGGAAATCCGCAAATGCCCTGACTAATGCCACAACCTCATCACGACTACGTGGAATCACGACGGCGCCTGGTCGGGAGTGACGGGTAGGGAGACCGTCGCTCGCGTACGTTTCCAGCTCAGCACGCGACCGTCTGACCCAGCGGGGTCCGACGATCTCCGTCATGGCCGTGAAGACTTCTTCTGGAATGGTCATTCTGCCGAAAGTGTGGGAGGCTGGCTTGCCTTGCCGTTGTGCTTGGCCACGCGTCGCGTTCGCGTGCGCCGGTCGGCCTCTGCTATCAAGGAGTGCAAGAGGGGCAATAGTCGCTCGAGCCTCATCCCCGGGGATGTGAGCCGCAACATCTCCTCCTTGATTGACAGGTCGGTATTCACAGCCGCTGCCACGTGAAACGAAAGCGCCTCGGGATCACCTGGCAGTTCCGCTGCCGAGGCGCTTGCCATTTCGGATCCGAGCATCTCAGTGAGCTTGGCGAACGCCGTGCGGACGTTCTGTGTCAGACGTGTGATGGCCGGGTCCGTGGCGGGGTCGTCGTGGAAGTAGTCCACAAGCGCTACATGGTAGGGGCAATCGCGGTTCACGAGTTCCTTGATTACGTAACGCTCTTCACCGACAGTGAGGATATTGGAGCGGCCGTCGGGGAGAGAGTGATGCGACTTGATGAGTGCCCGACACCCGACGTCTCCCGGCGTTGGCGTCAAGCCCGGGGATCTGTCCGGCCAGACGACCGTGAGCCCAAACCGGGATTCATCTGCCAAGCAGTCCCGCAGCATCTCACGGTAGCGGGGCTCGAAGATATGCAACAACTGAACCGTGCCGGGAAAGAGCACGACAGGAAGCGGGAAGAGCGGTAGTTCCGTTCCGATCATACTTCTTGCCTAAAGATAAACCGTCGCACCGCGGAAAGTCGCCTGGCGTTCGCGTCCCGCTGAGCCAGGGGTTCGGTTCCCAGCGGAGCAACGGCGCAACAAAAATCGGGGCCTGGTTCCTCCAAGCCCCGATCCGTCGTGCCGATCTGCGGTGAAAAGGCTACGCTGCGCGCCAAAACCCGATGAGCGCCTTGCCATCTGGACATTCGCGTAGCTTCTCAAAGGCGCGCTCACGAATCTGTCGGATACGTTCGCGCGTCACACCCATCAGGCTCCCGATCTTCTCGAGCGTCATCCCCTCCGAACCCTCTTCGAGCCCGTAGTAGAGGTAGAGGATCTTCTTTTCGCGAGGGGTCAAGTACTGCTCGAAGATCCGATCGATGAATTCCCGCATCAATTTCCCGTCTGTCCGTTCCTCAATTTCGTTGCCTTCTTGTCCAGCGAATCTCTCGCCAAATGTCGCAGCGTCCTTGTCCGACCGATCGATCGGGGCATCGAGCGATAGCTCTGCAGCGGTCATACGGCGGGCGTTGCGTACATTCTGAACGGTGTCATCCAGTGCCTTTGCGATCTCGCCGTCAGTCGGTTCTCTTCCGAGCTCCTGTGACAAGTAGGTTTCCGTGCGCGCCATGCGAATCAGATGGCTGTTCTGATTCAACGGAATGCGGACACTTCGCGTTTGCTCGGCGAGAGCTTTCAACACTGCCTGACGCACCCACCACACAGCGTAAGAGATAAACTTGACGCCTTGATCCGGATCGAACTTTCGGACCGCGCGCAGCAGCCCCTCGTTGCCGATCGCCACCAACTCTGACAAATCCAATCCATGTCCCTGGTACTTCTTCACGTACGAGATCACAAACCGCAAATTGGCGGTCACCAGTCGCTCGGCGGCTTCTTCGTCACCTCCCTGCGCTAGCCTTGCGAGGCGCCGTTCTTCTGCGCGATCTGTGATGAGTGGGAGTTTCTGGATGTCTTGGAGGTATTGATCGAAGGCTCCGGACACGCCGGTGCGAAAGAATGCTGTTGCTTTACGGAGCTGCGCCATACGTGCTCCTGAGTTGAGGACCGGTGAGGTGATTCGGTGCCCGCCAGCGGTTTAAGAGGGGAGAACCCGACGAACGGTACGGATTCACCAGATTGAGCGGGGCAAGGTCCAGAAAAACGCGTCACACAATATAAAATGGTTCGGGGACCGTCAAGCAACTCCGATTTTTCCACACCTCCGCCATGGAAATGTGGAAAAGTTGCCGAAAACACACCTCTCCAAGATGGAGGTGGCCGGATAAGCTGTTGTCAAAGTTTTGGTTATCCGGATGTTGATAAAGTGGCTAAAGATCAGGAATCCGCATGAAATACTTTTTCAAATCACGCAGTGCTGTTTAGAATTTCGACGACTGTGCCCTCATCAACCGCAAAAGTCCAGATTCCACCCTCGCCTTGTGCTGCCTGACCCACGCGCCGCAGAAGGGTGAACCGCACCGAGCCATCCCGCTTCTTCTTGTCGTGCCGCATCGCCTCCATGAGTGCCGGCACCTCAATGTCCTTGGGTCGCTCCACCGGCAAGTGGTACGTCTCCAGGGCCTCTCGAAGTCTGGGAACAGTGTCCACCTCGGTCGTGCCGATGCGCGCCCCGATCTCTCCCTCGGAAACCATTCCTATCGCGACAGCCTCACCGTGGAGGACTCCATACTCAGCGGTGGCTTCGATCGCGTGTCCCACTGTATGACCGAAATTCAGCACGGCCCGGGGCCCACTCTCGCGTACATCCTCCTGAACGAACTCACGTTTGATCTCCATGCTCCGCCGTACGACACGTGCTAGGGCGTCAGGCTCTCGATTCAGGACAGCTTGGTGTTGCGAGACGAGATACTCGAAGTAGGCGAGGTCCGCGATCGCACCGTGCTTGATCGCTTCGGCCATCCCCGCCAGAAGATGATCCTCGGGGAGCGTGGCAAGCGTGGCGACGTCGGCGATGACTGCCCGGGGTTGATGGAAGGCGCCAATCAGGTTCTTACCTAAAGGCGTATCAACTCCCGTCTTGCCCCCGATGGAGCTATCGATCATTGCCAGGAGCGTGGTCGGAACCTGCACGTACGGAATGCCGCGAAGGTAGGTTGCCGCCACGAACCCGGCGAGGTCGCCCACAACGCCGCCACCAACCGCGACAATTGCCCCGTCCCGCCCAAGACCGGATTCGAGTAGTTGATCCGTCAGGTGGGCCCATGTTTCGCGGCGTTTGCTCGACTCCCCCTCGGGAAAGGAGAGGAGTGGTGCGCCCAGCCTGTCGGCGATGGCCTGAGCGTAGAGCGTAGCCACGCTAGCGTCGGTGATGACGCCGTATGACGAGGCAGGACACACCGCGGCCAAGACGCTGGTGACTTCGTCGAGCAGGCCGTTTCCTACGAGGATATCGTACGACTCCTCGCCAAGCCGAACGGTGAGCCTAGCCGGCTCTATAGGCGCACCTCGCCGGAAATGATCGTGACAGCCGTGCCCCCCACGCGCACCTCGGTGATCTCCCCGCCGTTGCCTACCGCAATTTCCACGTGAATCCGGCTCGCCCGGCCAATTTCGATACCCTGCTCGACGACTACGGTTGCGACGCCGTCATGAGGACGCACGATGCCGTGCCACACTAGGTACGAGGCGAGTGCTCCGGCTGCGCTTCCGGTGGCAGGGTCCTCTGGCACGCCCAGTCCAGGGGCGAACATTCGGCAATGCACATTTGCCTCGGGAGCCTCGGTCTGGAGCGAGTAGCACATGGCACAGTCAGTTCCCGCCTCCGTGAGGAAGCTGGCGAGACTCCCCCCAGCTCCACCACTGGGCAGCGACCTGAGGGCCGACAACGATGTCATGGGAACCATCAGTTGGGGGAGCCCGGTCGAGACGATTTGGGGCAGCGGCTCCGGCGGTAGAGACGTCGCTTCCCCCCCGAGCACCTCCGCGAGGCGCTCGCGCTCGGGCACCATCGCTCCAAAGTCCGGAAGTGGCTGGATCATAACGACTTCGGACGGTGCCGCATTCGTCATGTGGATGTCAACGGGCAGCACGCCTGCGCCCGTTTCTTGGGCGATGCGGTGTACGCCATTGTCGGGGAGATCCAGATCCCCGCGCTCTGCGAGGAGCCACCAGGTTCCAACGGTGGG
>JBDHDY010000093.1:0-11854 GCA_039591275.1 Gemmatimonadota bacterium
AAATGAGGTGGTGTTCTGGGCGCCCATTCCACGGGCGTACGCCCTGACTCGGCTTTCGCTTGCGGGTAACTTGGTCGGCCTTGGTTCTGCCAACCGTGGTCGCGACCTTCGCGTCACGCCGTACGTGTTGACCAAGACAGTGCGGGAAACAGGCCTACCGGAGTTCAATGAGGATGTGGAGGTTGGTGGCGATCTCAAGTTCGGCGTGACGAATGGTCTCACGTTAGATCTCACTGTAAATCCCGATTTCGCCCAGGCCGAAGCCGACGTGCAACAGGTGAACCTGACCCAGTTCCCGCAGTTCTTCCCGGAGAAACGAGATTTCTTTCTCGAGAACTCGGGGTTGTTCTACATAGGCGACGCCGCTAGGAATACGCGCGTCGCGCTTCTATCGACGCAGGAATTCGCCTCACCGGCCGGGAGGGTGGGGTAGAGGTCGGAGCGCTTGCTCTGCGGACGCGTGAGCGTGACGACGTCGCAGCGAGCGATTATGCGGTGGTTCGGCTGCGGAGAAACATCTTCGCGAGCTCGGACGTTGGTGGGATCTTCATGATGCGTCGTGCCGTGAGGGCTGGCGACGATTACAACCGCGTCTACGGCGGAGACGCCAACATCCGATTGCCGGGCACCATCGACTGGAGTTCGTTCTTCGTAAACACGGAGACCCCTGGGTTATCCGGCCCCCGCTACGCATTCCAAACGTCACTGAACCGGGAAGGAAACTTCGTCCACGTAAAGGCCGGACTGCTCTCCATCCGCGAGAACTTCAACGACGAGCTGGGATTCTATAGGCGGACAGGTGTCAGGAGATGGTCAACCGATATCGGTATCCGGCCGCGTTTCGAAAGTCTTAGACGCATCGGCATTCGCGAGATGCATCCACACATCGTGTGGAATTACTACACGGATCAGTTGGGTGAGCAGATAGCCAAGCGATTGCACACAGGCTATACGTTCTTTTTCAACAACGGTGGCTTCGCAGAGTACTCTGTGAATACGAAGTTTGAGCAGCTCACGGAAGCGTTCACTCTCCATCCGAGTATCGATCCCATCGAGCCAGGACGTTATGGCTGGAACGAGCATCAGCTCCGCTTCAACACGGATCCGAGCCGCCCCGTATCGCTCGACTTCACGGGAATCCTCGGAGGGCTGTGGACCGGAACGCAGCGTACGGTCCGATTTGGTATCAACGTCAAGCCGTCGTACAAGTTTCGCACGAGTGTCAACCTCTCGCGTACGCACGGTGATCTAGATGGCCCAGGTGGGACGTTCGTGCGAGAGCTGTGGGTGATGCGAGCGAACTACTCGTTCACCACCAACATGTTCGTCGATGCCTTAGCGCAGTACGACCCCGACCGAGATATTTTCAACGCCAACGTTCGGTTCAACCTCATCCACCACCCGCTGAGCGATCTCTTTCTGGTGTACAACGAACAGCGGTTCACCACGGACAATACTGTCCCCGCCGGCCGGAGTATCATTCTGAAATTGACGCATATGTTGGCGTTCTAGGGCCGCAGATTGAGCCACAGATTGACGCAGAAACGGGGAGATTTACGCTGATCCCCCCCCCCCCCAAACCCCACATCCTACACCCTACACCCCAATCCCTACTTCCCAAGCTCCCCGCTTGCTCCCTCTCCGTCCCTTTCCTCTCCCGCCATCACTGCGCCACAGGCTGCGCAGAAGAGCCGTCGCTCGGTCCATTCGTTGTACAGTAGGTGTTGCGGCAGGCTCGCCGTGTGTCCGCATACGGAGCACTGAATGTCGAGTGGGCGCGCCGTTCCGCAGTTGGCACAATACCGGCTCTCCGAAGCGAGGTTGGCGCCACACGCGAGGCAATGTGCGGCGACGGTGCCATCTTCTTCGAGGCGTTCTCGTTCATGCGCCTGCCGTATCGCTTGACGAAGGCGGTCGAGGGATTCCCTGAGCAGGCTCACGTGGGTGGCAACCTCACGGCCGTATCGATCGGCGACGATGGCCCGGCTGCGGACATCACCGTTGGTGGTTGCATGCATCTCCTGCTCTCGAACGCCCTCGGCCCCGCGCCGCGACTCGCTCAGACGTCGTAGCCGATCCTCCACATCTGCGCGCTCCCGCTCGACGTGCTCGCAATCTTCGTCCAGCAGCCCGCGGGCCTCAACCGAGAGCGCCGCTGAGTCACCCAACGATCCTTCGAGCTCACTGAGCAACTTTCGCAGACGGCCGATCGCCTGCTGCGCCGCTTTTTCGAGTGAATCAACAGCTCTCCCAAGAGCTTTCTTGCGCGCTTCGATGAGCCGCGTGCTCTTCTTGATGGAGGCTCGGCGATCCCTGTACCACGCCACTTGGTCAGCCGCTGAAGACTTTGCCGGGGCGCTTTCCAACTTGGCCACGCCCCGTGCGTTTGCTAGTGCCTGTTCCAGAAGCTCGAAGTTCTTGCTAACGTCTGCGCGCTCCGCGTCGAAGCCTGCTGGCGTATCGTCGAGCGCGCGCTGCGCGTTGAATTGCCCCAGTTCCTGCTGCTGTACGAGTTCACTCAGCTTGGCGGTCGCTTCCTCGAGCTTCGCCCGCTCTATATCGCGCTGGTGGTGCACTTTCTTCTCATCGGCGTGCGCTTTGCGTACAGCAGCCCAGCGGCGGAACGTGACGGTGAGAAAAGCGATTACGAGAACGGCTGCGCTCAAGAAGACCAGTGGTCGCTGCCGATCCAGGAAAACCCCCAACACGACGGTCGCCAAGGTAAACAAAACAAGTGGAAGCACACGGGTCAGCGCGAACGTCTGATCGGTGATGCGGGTAACGTGCAGCATGAGAAGCGGCAAACTCACTACGGTGGCTGCGCCCAGCGCAAAGCTCTCCGATCCTCGGTATCCAATCACCGAGACGATGCCGAAGAACAACGAGTAGTTGAGTGCCAGGAGCAGGAAGTGGCCCCAGCGGAAATCGTCGAGCCGGCCGGGGTGCAGTCCCTCGCTGAGATACCAGAAACCCGCGCCGAACAGCAACACGGCCAATCCGGCCAGCTGGAGTAGCAGGATCACGCGGCCCAGCGGGCTGGCCCCTGCGGGAAGCTCCACCACGATCGATTTGTTGGTGATGAGCGCATCAAAGCGCCAGTGCAGGCTGGGCCCGTCTCGCTGGGCCGGCTGGAGGGAGCCTGGTGGAATCACGACGCGAGGCGCTTCGTGCAATTGAAGATCGACGCGCACGGTGCCTGAGCGGCCCCGGCCCGCCACATCGTAGACCAGGGCATCGCGGCCCTGGGCGGTGTAAGACACCACGGCGGTCACCGCATTGCCGGGCGCAACGTGTCCCCGCCACTCGATACCTCGGAGCCCGTACGTCACGCCGAGGGGCTCCTCTAATTGGCCAGGTTCGTCGCGAAATCGAAGTGATACGTTCCGCGCCTCGTTGATGCCCGGTGGAAACGGAAAGCGAATCGTGATTGTGTCGACTACGGGATCGGTGTTTCGAACGACGAATGTACCGCCGAATTCCGCGTCGTACCTGGTATACACGCCAAAGCGGTCGAGCACGTGGGTGGAATACAGATCGAGCTGTACCTCCGACGACTCGATCACAGGCGGCAGACCCAGCTCACCACTCGGCCCCATGACCGCCTCAGCGCTGGGCGGCTCCTGTCTGATGGGCTGGCTCGGCGCATCCGACTCCTCCAGCTGGGCGGCCTTCTCCATCTGCGAGAGAAAAGTCGGAACCGCGATAGCCGCTAGGACCGAGATGATCACCACGACGATCATTAGCTCGACGAGCGTAAAGCCCGTATGTAGCGGTTGGTGTTTTGACGCTGGAACCATCACAGCTGCTTCCGTAATGCGAATCGGCCTTGACCTGACACCTCGAGCCGCGAGCACCACTCCCAATCCCTGAGAGGTTCTGTTTCAGAAAAATACGTCGAGCACATTCCCAGGAGTGTGGGGCCGATCACAGTTGGAGCCGCGGATTGCGCTGAAACACGCGGATGGACGCGATCGCAGGGTGTGCATGTGTGGCGTGGAGTCGCGCGGATTTCATCGTCTCGATCTCTTCCCAAAGGCCCAAGCCCTAAGCCCCAAACCCTAAACCCTCCTCCCTCCCCCTACCACCTCCTCTCTCTTCCCGTCATTTTCTCTAACATGAAGTCCACCATCATGCTCATCGGCTTGGGAGATCTGGGAGGACACGTGCTGGAACATCTGGCGCGGGCCGACTGGGTGGATCGCATCGTGGTGGGCAGCCGCAATCGTGACCGGGGAGTCAGCCGCTGCAACCTCGCGCGACTCGGAGCCGTAGCGCAGGGTTTTAATCCGAGTATCAGCTTCGTCCCGCTGGATCTGGATGATCCGGAAGCCGTGGCTGAGACAGTCCTCCGTGAAGCCCCAGACCTGGTCTTGAGCACGGCGACGATGTTGACCTGGTGGCTCCCGGATCAGCTGCCCGCCGAGCAAGCAGCAAAGGTGAAAGCTGCAAGCTTCGGTGTGTGGCTGCCGGTACACCTCATGCCCACGCTCAGGCTCATGGAGGCGCTTCGTCACGCCGGATTCAGAGGCCATACCTTGACGGCGCCCTTTCCCGACGTGGTCAATTGCGTGCTGGACCGGATCGGTCTTGCGCCAACCTGTGGCGTCGGCAATCTGGATGAGGTGGTACCGAAACTACGAGTGCTGGCCGCCGAACGGCTCGAAGTGTCCCTTGCGGAAGTGGAGGTTGTCCTGGTGGCCCACCATGCCCTGGAGCGTTTTGCATTGTGGGGCGTCAAAGGTGAGCCGCCGCCATTCTTTCTCAGGATTCAGCATCAGAGCCAGGACGTGACGGATACTGTTAGTGGCGAGGAGCTTCTGTTTGAACCCTATCCCGTGCCGTCGGGGCCCGTCACCCACGTTCTCACTGCCGGATCTGCGGTGCGGTTGATGCAGGCTCTTGTGTCAGGCGGATCGACGTTCTTGCACGCTCCGGGGCCCAACGGCCTTCCCGGCGGCTATCCCGTTCTTGCGGGCAAGGACGGCGTACGAGCTGCTCCCATCGACGGTCTCTCGAGGGCCCAAGCCATTGCCATCAACGAGCAGTCACACCCGTTCGATGGCGTCGACACTATTGAGCCCGACGGAACGGTCATCTTCACACCCGAGGGCGCCGAAGGACTCCGGGAGACGCTCGGCTACGAGTGCAAGCGCCTTCCTGTCGCTGAGGCCGAAGATCGAGCGAACGAGCTGGTAGATCGCTTCAATGAATTTGCCCAACGGCACGGCGTGGGCGGCAGATCACGGAGATGATACCAATGTTCGTTGCCACAGATGTGCGCAGATGAACGCGTGATTGTGAAGAGGTGTTGTCGCTAGTCTTGCGCCCCGCAGCATCACACAGTGACGTATGATTGACCTTAGATGTGTGTTCCGGGGTTGTGTTGCAACCATGAGGCCATTGAGAAGGATACAGCAGATCATGCGTGTATCTGTGTGCATCTGTGGCTAACAGCTAACAGCTAACAGCTAACAGCTGTGGCAATCGGAAGGGACGAATGACTTATAGCACCGCAAAGTCGGAGGCCCTCTTCCAGCGCGCCCTCGAGGTCATGATCGAAGGCGGCAGCTCGCCGTCCCGTGGGCCGGCCAACTACGGCGAGTACCCGATCTTCATCGAGCGTGGTGAAGGGTCACGTGTCTACGACGTGGACGGGAATGCTTACGTGGACTGGATGATGGCCTACGGGGCGCTCCCATTGGGTCACGCTCACCCGAGCGTGGTGGAGTCGGTGAAAGAAGCAGCCGCTGGGGGGATGCTCTTCGCCGCTGCCACCGAAATCGAAGTGGAAGTGGCCGACCTTATCCGGCAGATGGTACCCAGTGCGGAGCGCGTCAGGTTCGCCAACACCGGTACCGAGGCGGCGATGGCGGCTATCCGGCTGGCGCGGGGGTATACCGGGAAACCCAAGTTCATCAAGTTCGAGGGCCATTACCACGGATGGTATGACGACTTCCTGGTCAACGCACACCCTCACGCCGTTGTTTCGTTGGGCCACCGACGTGACCCCATCAAGGTCGCCGAGAGCTCCGGACTCAATCGGCGGGCGCTGGATGACACGATCGTCATACCATGGAATGATCTGACAGCGGTGGGGCGCGCCATCGAAACGCACCGGGGACAGATCGCAGCTATCATTAGCGAAGGCGTCATGGCCAACATGGGCGTGATCCCTCCCGAAGCGGGTTACCTCCAATCCCTGAGTGAAATTGCCCGGGCGAACGGTATCCTGTTCATCCTCGACGAGACGGTGACGGGGTTTCGTATCGCACAGGGCGGTTGTCAAGAGCACTTCGGAATCGAGCCGGATATTTCCACGTTCGGCAAGGCGTTGGGATTCGGTCTGCCCGTGGCGGCGCTGGTTGGTCGGGCAGAGATCATGGAGTGTCTGGCGTGGGGTGGTGTACTTCACTATGGGACGCAGAACGCCTCTCGTCTGGGATTGTATGCTGCGCGAGCGGGTTTGGAGATGTTGAGACAGGGGGACGGCGCAGCGTTCCGGCACACGTGGAGCGTGAGTGAAAAGCTGCAGGAGCGGCTACGTGAGCTGTTTGCCGAGACGGGGACCCCGGCGATCGTCCAGGGTGTCGGACCGATGTTCCAGATCATGTTTACGCATAGTCCGGCTGTCCGGGACTATCGGGAGTTTTGCGGGACGGTGGACCGGGACAAATTCCGAAGGTTTGCTGTGGAGATGTTCAAGTACGGGATCTACATGTCGCCCTCGGCTGCCCTCCACTCAGTGGCCGTTCTGGCGCACGACGACGAGGACGTGCAGCTCACCATCGAAGGGGCGAGGAGGGCACTGGCGGATGTCGCAGGGTGATCCGTTGGATTCGCGAGGCATATTAAAAGGAAAGGCGGCGCTGATAACTGGCGGGGCGTCGGGGATCGGGCGGGCGACAGCACGCTTGTTCGCTGGGGAGGGAGCGGCGGTGGCCGTCATGGATGTGGATCGAACGGGCGGGGAGGCGATTGCGCGGACGATCGCGGAATCAGGCGGGCGGGCGATATTTGTCGCTGGGGACGTGAGCCGAGCGGCGGATTGCGAGCGCGCGGTCAAGCAAACGGTAGAGGCTCTCGGTGGGCTCCACATCCTCTTCAACAACGCCGGTACGATTCAGAGGGCGTCGGTCACCGAGATCAGCGAGGCCGAGTGGGACCGCGTGATGGCGGTCAACGTAAAGTCGGTGTTTCTGCTGAGCCACTATGCGATCCCTATCATGGCAGGAGGGGGAGGCGGAGTCATCATCAACACGGCCTCGGGTTGGGGATTGGCCGGCGGCTACAAGGCCGCATCTTACTGCGCGTCCAAGGGGGCGGTGGTTCAATTGACCAAAGCGATGGCCCTGGACCACGGCGGTCAAAACATCCGCGTCAATTGCATTTGCCCCGGCGATACGGACACTCCGCTGCTGCATGACGAGGCGAGGCAGCTCGGTGAACCGGCAGATCGCTTTCTCAAAGAGGCCGCCCGGCGGCCGCTCGAGCGCTTGGGTGACCCAAAAGACATCGCGCAAGCGGCGCTCTATCTGGCCAGTGATGCCTCTGCCTTCGTCACGGGTACGTCATTGGTCGTGGACGGCGGTGGACTGGCAGGGTAGGGCCCATAAGGAGTCGCTATGAAGGGTTTGGAAAAGAAGCGGGTTCTCGTCACCGGCGGAGCGAGTGGCATCGGAGCTGCAACGGCTAAACGGTTCGTCGAGGAGGAGGCTCTCGTCATGGTGCTGGACAGGGACGAGGTGGGATGTCGGCGGATGCAGGAAGAGATCCCCGAGTTGGTGAATGCCATCACCGCCGATGTGTCGGATCCCAACGCGATTGCCGCCGCATTCAGGAACATCGATGACATCTGGCATGGCGTGGACATTTTGATCAACAATGCCGGCATCAGTATGCGCCACGACTTCCTGGAGATCACGGCCGACGAGTGGCGTGAGGTGATGGGTGTCAACCTGAACGGGCTATTCTATGTAGCTCAGCAGACGGCGCAGCGCATGCTGGCCGGGGGCGGGGGAGTGATTCTCAACATGGGATCCACCAACGGCTTGGTGGGCCTGCCTCTGTACGCCGACTATAATGCTTCTAAGGCCGGTGTGATTGAGTTGACCAAATCGATGGCGCTCGAACTGGCTCCGACCATTAGGGTCAACGCCGTTTGTCCTGGCTACATCATGACCCCAATGCAACAGTCGGAGTACACGCCCGAGATGCTTCAGGCGGTGGAGGAGAAGATCCCGCTTGGTAGACACGGTCGGCCGGAGGAAGTAGCGGCCCTATTCACGTTCCTGGCCTCGGACGAGGCGGAATACATCACCGGACAGGCATTCGTTATCGACGGAGGCGAGCTTGCCGGTGGGCTGGCCAGCCGATAAGCGACAGCGGGCGAGTACTCTATGGTGTTGATTCCATGCCCGGGATGTGGCCGGCTGGTCTCAGACCGTGGCACAAGCTGTCCTGACTGCGCCTCTCCCATCCAACGGCAAGTTGCCGCTGAGTCCGCCCCGCAGCGGTCACCGCGCCGGTTCTTCGAAGAGGAACCACTCCCGAAGAAGAGTAGAGGTTGCGGCCACCTCTTCATCCACGTTCCTTTGCTCCTCGCGGTCCTGGTGACCGCAGGCGTAACGGCGACGAGATATCGTGCCACGGAACGATCGCGCGAGGCGGCCTACGTTGCCACATTGACGTCCGATTTGAGAAGCCTGGCGGCAGCCCAAGAGGGGTACCACGCCGTCAACGCGACCTACGGCACCATTGAGGATCTCGCGGTGGGTTACTTACCGTCGCAGGGCGTCACCGTCCTCGTAATCGCGGCCAACGGCCGGGGCTGGCACGCCGTTGCCTCGCATATTCGCACGGAGACGTTTTGCACGATTACAGTCGGTACGGGACTTGCGACCATCGACGGGCAAGCGGCGGGGGAGCCAACGTGTGGGGACGGAAGGTAGGAAGGGCGTGTTAAGTTTTTGCCACAGAGGTCACAGAGTACACAGAGAATATGATTCACGCTAGAATTCGAGTTGTGTTCGTGGCCCTACGGCAAACCCTCGGTGTCCTCTGTGTTCTCTGTGGCAAAGCCCTCTCGGCAGGCGGCCCTGGCTGATATATTCGAGCGTTCGGCCGTAGTGTGTTGGCTGGGGGAAGGGGTAACGGATAGGTGAGAAGGAGGACTGAAGAATTAGAGCGCACAGCCGGTGGCTGGCAGCTGGCAGCAGAGTCCTCAACATGAAACGATTGTTTCTCATTATTAGCCTTCTGTTAGTGCCCTGTTGCACTGATAGTCCGCGTGCAGCATCGGGTGCGACGACCGCGTGGGAGCTGTCGTCACCCATCGCGACGGACTCTGCCTTCGCACAACTGATCGAGCGACGGACTCTGCCTTCGCACAACTGATCGAGCGGCTGTCGGAACCCGGCGGCTACTTCGACACCGACAACCTCATCTCCAACGAGACATCCTACCTTCACGTTATGGGGAAGATGCGAGACATGGACGTGAGTGGTGGGGCCTATATCGGTGTGGGGCCGGATCAAAATTTCTCCTATATCACCCAAGTGCGTCCGGCCATCGCGTTCATCATCGATATCCGGCGCGACAACCTGCTGCAGCATCTTCTGTTCAAGTCCCTCTTTGCTCTTGCCGAGAGCCGGGTCGAGTACCTCGGCTTGCTCCTTGGAAGGCCGCCGCCGGACGACGCTCGAGCTTGGAACGATCGAACGATCCAGGAACTAGTCGACTACATCGACGCCACGCCTGCGGACGGGGAATTCGCAGCGCGTACACAGCAAGCCGTCGAGGAGTTGGCCGCGGGCTTCGGGCTTTCGCTCTCGCCGGCCGATATCGCCACTATAAGGCGGTTTCACTCCACCTTTATCGGGAACGGTTTGAGCCTGCGGTTCACCAGTTTCAACAGGTCGCCGCGACCGTACTATCCAACCTACCGCCAGCTTCTGCTGGAGCGGGATTTGACGGGACGTCACGCGAGCTATCTGGCGCGGGAGCAGGATTTCCAGTTTCTCAAATCGCTCCAACAACGAAACCTCGTCGTACCGGTGGTTGGGGACCTGGCCGGAGATCATGCCCTGATGGCCATCGGTCGCTACATTGCCGAACGGGGGGAACGCGTGTCTGCGTTCTACACGTCCAATGTAGAATTCTATTTGATGCGACAGGAAAAGTTTGACCGTTTTGCTGGTAACATCACGGAGCTACCGTACGACGAGCGCAGTGTCATTATCCGTAGTTACTTCGGCGGACGGTTTCGGTTCTCGCACCCGCAGTCGGTTTCCGGCTATTTCAGTACGCAGCTGCTGCAGACCATCGCAAGCCTCGTGGAGGAACACGCGAGCAACGAATACCGGTCGTATTTCGAGTTGGTAACGAAACACTCGCTCGAGTTGCGCTGAGCGGCGTAGCACGAGTCGCGGCGTCGAGCGACGCCGGCTCTCCAGACGCATGAGGAGGTGAGCGAATGCAGGAACGGCGCAAGAGCCTGATGGCTCGGCTTGCCCCATGGCTGTTTGTCTTTGCCCTTGGTGCGGCAGCGGGGTATTACGTGCGCGGCGAACGACAACAGGACGAGATACAGGATGCCGTAGAGGAAGCGCGACGTGATATGGAGCAAGCTGGTATGGAAGCGATCGAGCGGGCGCGGCGGGCAGGCGGTGACCTCCGAGCAGGAGCAGAGGCAGCGGCGGACAGCGCCCGAGCGGCGTTCAGAGAGCTGCTGGGTGACGCTGTGCGGCAGTGATGCCCAGCAGTTGGTAAGGCCGTCCCACAACCCCGGCTCTGCCTGGGGTCGGCTTAGCCAATGACTAGTAGCTAATAGCTAATAGCTAATAGCCTCCAAATACCGCAACTGCGGGTCGAGTGCGCCGAGCTCGCGCACTCGTTCCTGCCAGCATTGTGTTCCGAGCCATAGAATGCTCCAGCAGTCCTTACGAATGCTGGTTTGGGCAGTCCTCGCCAAGGGTTTGACGACACGGTATTCTTTGAGGCGGTGCCTCCCGCTGCGGTGTGCGGCCGCGGGAACAAAGCGATCTGCCGACTTCCCGCAGCTTTGTAGCGGAGATGCACTGTGGTTTTCGGACAGGAAACATGCCCCGAAGGAGTGAGATATGTCGTTGATCCATTGTTTGATACGGGCGCCTGTAATGGGCGGCCTGTTTGTAACGCTGGCTCTACTCGTCCCGCCCCAGGTGGGACACGCCCAGCAGCCCAACGCACCCCCGCACTATGCCGTTCAGAATGCCCGGATCGTTACTGTCTCGGGCCGCACGATTCCCAACGGCACCATCGTGATGGCCAACGGGGTCATCACGGCTGTGGGGACCGATGTCACGATTCCACCGGCCGCCTGGGTGATCGATGGGCAGGGGCTCACGGTCTATCCCGGTCTTATAGACGGTTTGACGACTCTGGGCATTTCGGGGAGCGAGCGCCCAAGCCGCGACCAGCAAGGGCGTCCCCAGAGCGGTCCCCAGCCAGACGCACCCTTCGCGCGCGGGCCTGAGGATCGTCCCGCCACGACTTCGTGGCTGAATGCAGCGGATGAGCTCGACGCGGAGGACGAGCGGATCGAAAGCTGGCGGAATGCTGGATTTACCACCGCAGTCACGTCTCCGGAGCGTGGTCTGTTTCCGGGACAGGCGGCTCTCATCAACCTCGGCGAGGGCCGGCCCAACGACCTGGTGGTGAGAACGCCGGTGGCGCTGCGGGTGAACTTTGAAAAGGGTCGGGGCTCTCGCGGCTTCCCCAACTCGATCATGGGTGTGATCGCCTATGTCGAGCAGACGTTCGCCGATGCGGCGCATTACGGTCAGGCCTGGACCACGTACGAGGGCAATCCCAGGGG
>JBDHDY010000094.1:0-9158 GCA_039591275.1 Gemmatimonadota bacterium
GAACAATGTTTGGCTGGCCACGTATGATATGGCCCATCGACCAAGGTGAGGACGAATTGCCCAGGGAGCTCCTCGCCTTTTCACATCCAAGGAAAGCTATCTCATCGGCCGGGCGGGGTCGTCGAGCCGAGTTGGCAAGATACGGCAGAAGTATCGCCTACCCGTATCCCATGTTCACCGTCGGCGGTGCCTATGCGAGAGTGATGAGGGTGGGTTGCCCGTGAAGGAAGCAGCTCCGGAGGTCTCCGTCGTCCTCCCTGTCTACAATGAGCGGCCGAACCTCGAGCCTCTGCTGGCAGAGATTGCCGCGGCGCTGGCCCAACACAGTTACGAGGTTGTGGCAACCGACGACGGATCGACTGATAGCTCGCTGGAACAGCTCAGGTGCCTGAGAGGTCGGTACCCTACGCTTCGAGTGCTGTCGCTGGATCGGCATTCGGGGCAGAGTGCAGCGTTCGCCGCCGGGTTCGCAGCGGCTCACGGAACCTACGTGGTGACGATGGATGCGGACGGACAAAACGACCCCGCGGATGTCCCCAGACTGCTCCGTGCGATCTGTCGGAGGGAAGATGTCGCGGCGGTGGTTGGCTACCGAGTGCACCGGGCCGATGGATGGTGGAGACGATTGCAGAGCCGGGTGGCAAACTCGACTCGCAACTGGATCACGGGAGACCGTATCCGCGACACGGGCTGTTCCCTCAAGGTCATTCGGCGGAAAGCCCTGGGCCGGCTCCCGCTATTCGATGGGATGCACCGCTTTCTCCCGACTCTGCTGCGCCGAGCTGGAGAGAGAGTTGTGGAGTTGGAGGTATCACATCGCCCAAGGCTCCACGGCCAAAGCAGCTACCGCATGCGTAATCGGTTGTTCGTCGCACTGAGGGACGCGTTTGGAGTCAGATGGCTCCGGAATCGGCGCCTCCCAATACGCGCAACGGAGGTCAAGGGCCAATAATGGTGAAACGGCAGCGACTCGACCCGACGATCTTCCACCTTCCGGTGGACAGAATGAAACAGGGCTATTACTCCGACAAGTACTTCGTCAGGGCGCGCGATGTCCTGCTGGCGGATGGGCACTCACCCAGTGTGCTCATGCAGGTTTTCGGAAAGGCCCACGCCTTTTTGGGCGGCGTCGACGAGGCGATCGCCATTCTCAAACTCTGCGCAGACTCGTGGGGGTCCCTCGAGGTCCTTGCGCTCCACGACGGAGATGAGATTGAGCCCTGGGAGACGGTGATGACCATCGAGGGGCCGTACCACGGGTTCGCCCACCTAGAGACGCTCTATCTTGGCGTGCTTGCGCGCCGTACCCGAGTGGGGACGAACACCAGACTGGTGGTGGACGCGGCTAAACCGAAGGAGGTCATGTTCTTCCCCGCACGGCATGACCATTGGCTAGTGCAAACAGGTGATGGCTATGCCGCGCATATCGCTGGTGCCATCGGGGTATCCACCGACGCGCAAGCGTCCTGGTGGGGTAGTGAGGGGGTCGGCACGGTTCCGCACGCCATAATCGGCGCCTACGACGGCGATACCGTTCTCGCGACCGAGAAATTCGCGGCACACATGCCAGAGTCCGTGCGGCTCATCACTCTCGTTGACTGGGACAATGATTGCGTCGGGACGAGCCTAGCGGTTGCCCGCGCCCTCGGTGAGCGGCTGTATGGCGTGCGACTCGACACGGCCGAGACGGTCGTGGACGACTCGATTGTGAGCCAGATGGGACGCTTCAAGCCCACGGGCGTCAACCCGCAACTCGTGGCGAATGTGCGGACAGCACTCGATGCGGAGGGCTTCAACCATGTCAGGATTGTGGTCTCCGGCGGATTCACCGTCGCCAAGATCCGGGAGTTCGAAGACCTGAACGTACCGGTTGACGCGTACGGCGTAGGCTCCTCGTTGTTCCGTGGCAACTTCGACTTCACGGCAGACGTCGTCATGGTCAATGGTAAGCCGTGCGCCAAGGTGGGCCGGGAGCACCGGACAAACGACAGACTCGAAATCGTCCAATAGCCTGGCCGCCAAATTGCTGGACCGGCTCCGCCGCCGAGGTTCCGGCGAGGCTTGCCGTCGGTGCCGGTCTGTATAATATTGCGAGCCACTGCATAAATATGTAGTCACTGTCCCTCCTCCCTCCTCTCCGACGACGGTTGCAGCTACAACAGGTACACATAACTTTCGGGCCCCGCAGAAGCGGGCTTTACTCAGACATGTGAGGATCAAGGCGAAATGATGCGGTTGAAGTGCTCGGAAGTGGCATGAATTCAGAATCCTTTGGCCGCTTCTTCCTTCCTGGGCCCACCGAGGTTCACCCTGAGGTTCTGGCGTCCCTTACGCAGCGAATGATCCCCCACCGCGGCGCCGACATGGACGCGCTCCTGACCGGGATGGCGGCACCTCTCCAAGCGTTGTTTCGCACCGGCCGCAACGTGCTCGTGGGCTCATGCTCCGCGACCGGTTTCATGGAGATGGCAGTCCGTTGCGGGGTCCGCCATCGGGTGCTGTCGTTGGTCGGAGGAGCGTTTGGCAGGCGTTTTGCCGCCCTCGCCGGTGCGTGTGGTCGTGAAGTGGTGCGCCTGGACGTGCCCCTCGGGAAGACGGTGGAGCAAGACATGCTGCGGGACGCATTGAAGCGATCCGGCGTGGATGCCGTCACACTTGTTCACTCGGAGACCTCGACCGGCGCCCTAGCCGATCTGGAGCGCCTGGCAGAGGTGGTGGGAGAGTTCGATGACGTCATGCTCCTCGTCGATGCGGTCACCTCTCTTGGGGGCGCGCCAGTCGAGACCGACGCGTGGGGCCTCGATTTCGTGCTGACCGGATCGCAAAAGGCGTTGGCATTGCCCCCGGGTTTGGCGCTGGGCGTCGCGTCCGAGAGTATGATCGAGCGAGCGAAGACCATCCCTGAACGCGGTGGCTACCTCGACGTGGTTACGTTCGACGAGGCGGCGAGTAAATGCCAACCCACCAATACGCCGGCGATTTCGCTGCTGTATGCCCTCAGGGCCCAGCTTGCCCGCATTGATGAGGAGGGAGGGATCGAGGCTCGGTGGCAGCGGCATCGCAATATGTTGGAGAGCGTTGAGACGTGGACCGAGGAGGTGGGAGGCCGTTTGGGATTTGGCTTTCTGCCCGATCCCGGCCGTCGCAGCTGGACGGTGTCGTGCCTCAACGTCCCCGAGGGGAAGAATGGCCGGGCCGTCGCCAAAGAGCTCGCGCAACTGGGCTGGGTTATCGGATCGGGGTACGGTGATCTCAAGGAAAAGACTATTCGGATCGGCCACATGGGTGACCACACCGTCGCCGAGCTCACCGATCTTCTAGCTGTCTTGGAGGGCCTGCTGGCATGAGGTATCAAGTGGTAGTTGCGGACGACCTGCACGAACGCGGCATCGAGCTGCTTCGGCAGGTTCCCGAGTTCGAGGTGGTGTGCACGGGGGGCGATTCTCAACGTCTGGCGGAAGCTCTCGAGGGGGGGCACGCGCTGCTGGTACGGTCCAGTACACAGGTGACCGAGGCTTTGCTCATGGGTGCGCCGTTGTTGAAGGTGATCGGCCGGGCGGGCATAGGTGTGGACAACATCGATGTCGAGGCGGCCACGCGCCACGGGGTTGCAGTGCTGAACACGCCTGGTGCCAACACTGTAAGCGCCGCCGAGCACATGTTTGCGCTCCTCTTGGCGCTGGTTCGGCGGATCCCGGGAGCGGCGGAGAGCATGCGAAGCGGAGAATGGAACCGCAAGCGGTTCGGTGGAACGGAACTCCGGGGCAAGACGCTGGGGTTGATCGGACTGGGTCGCATCGGCAGGCACGTTGCCGACATTGGCCGGGCTTTTGGCATGGAGATCCTCGCGCACGACCCGTTCGTGAGCGACAGCCGCGCGAAGGAACTCCAGGTGAAGCTGGCATCCGTGGAGGAGCTGTTGGCTACGGCCGATGTCGTATCCCTCCACGTGCCCATCACTGACGACACTCAGCACCTCATTAACGGGAAGCGGCTGGCGCTGATGAAACCCACCGCCGTCCTCGTCAACACGGCACGCGGAGGGTTGGTTGACGGGGATGCGTTGCTCGAGGCGGTGGAGCAGAACAGAATTGCGGGTGCTGCGCTGGATGTGTTCGACCCGGAACCGCTTCCGGCGGACTCACCGCTCAGGCGATCGGACAGGATCATCCTGACGCCGCACCTGGCCGCATCGACCCACGAGGCCCAGGAGCGGGTGTCGGTCGAGGTCTGCCGGTCGATCGAGCAGGCCCTGCTATACAGCGACTACGGTGGGGCAATCAACATCCCGGGAATCTCGGCCGAGGCGGTGGCTAGACTGCGCCACCCGCTCATCCTCGCGCGTCGGATCGGGCGACTCGCGACAGACTTGGCTTGTGGGCCGATCAGCTCGGTCGAGGTGCACTATGGCGGCGATGACGATGGTGCGCCCCAGCCCGTAATGGTGGCCGCCGTCGAAGGGGTGCTCCAGTCCCTGGGTGTGGGTCCGGTGAGCCTGGTGAACGCTCGAGCGGTGGCGAAAGAGCGCAACGTCTCGCTGTCTCGCCACGTCGGCAAGGCCGAGGACGGTTTCGAGATGACCATTGGCGTCACGCTGCAGTCGTCAGGGTGTTCAACGACAGTTGTTGGTGGCCTCGTCGGAGAGCAGACCGGGAGGGTGATACAGATCGACGAGTTCGCGGTCAATATCCCGGCTGCGGGCCACGTGCTCGTTCTCCGCAACCGCGATGTTCCGGGCGTGATCGGTCAGGTGGGGACGCTGCTGGGAGAAGCGAATATCAACATTGGGTCATACCACCAGGCCCATGCCAACGGGGAGGGGCTCGCAGCGATAGCTCTGGATCAGCCGTTGTCTGAAGACATCGTCGAGCGATTGGAGGGGATACCCGACATCGTTGAAGTGCGCGTGGCCTGCTTGGACCACTGCGATTGAGCGCGCCGCGCTCCGGCCGGGACTAGTCTGCCGTCCTCTTTTCCTCGATCTCCGATGCGGCGGAGAGCTGAAACGAGCTGACGTCGGAGGTGAGACGTTCCGACACCGCCGTCATTTGGTTCGCCCAGCTTGCAATGCCCCGCGCTGACTCAGCCTGCTGCTGCGCGGTGCCCGCGAGCCCGTCGACGGCGCTGAGCACCGCCTGCGTGCGACCGTCCATGACGCGAAGGCGCTGCGAGATCTCCTCTACCAGCTGAAGTGCGGCGGTAGCTCCCCCGGACATCTCTTGGGTCCACGAGCCGTTGTCGGCGGCCGCGTCGGCTACCTCCTGCAGCCCAAGGGCAGCAGCCTCGGCCACTTCCTGAATCGCGGAGCTTCCCTCGACCAGCCGCTCCAACCGCGACTTGGTGGTCTGGACAGTGTGCAGGATCTTTGCCACCGCCTCCGATGTGGTCGACGCTGCCCGCGCTGCTTGACTCGCCAATTTCCGCACTTCGTCGGCAACCACTGCAAAGCCCCGACCCTCCCCACCGTGCGCCCGGGCCGCCTCGATGGCCGCATTCAATGAGAGCATGTTGGTGTGGGAAGCAATCCCGCGCGACTGGCTCACGAACTGCTGGATCTCGGTGGAGAGGTCGGCGAGCGTCTGGGCCTCGGTCGCGCTCTTTTGGATCTCGGCCGCCAGCTGCGATAGCCGCTCGCTACCCTCAATGAGCTGGGAGCGGTGACGATCCGCGGTCGATTGGAGAGCGGCATTGCGTTCTCCGGCGCTCGTGGCTCCGTCTGCCAGCTGTGTCATGATAGTCAGGATGCGTTCCACGTCGGCGGTCGTCTGGCCGACGAGCTTGGCCTGCTCCCCCGCTTTGACGGAGAGGTCCTGTGATGTGCTTGCCATCGCCTGGGTGGATTCTGATACCGCCTGCGTACTGGTGAATATCTCCTGACCCAATGACGCCGATTGCCCGGCTGACTCTCTGATGGCACCCACGAGCTTGCGCAGCACCACGACCATTAGATCGACCGAGGTCAATAGCTCTTGCACCTCATCGGAATCACTTCGCTCCCCGGCGACGCTTCCGGAGAGGTCCCCTTCGGCCACCCGGCTCGCAATTGCTTTGACGGTCTTCACGGGCTGGGTCACCCGGCGGTCGAGCCAGCGGGTGAGGCCGAGCCAGTGGAGCAGCGTCAGCACCAGGAGGATTCCGCTTGCGGTCAGCACAGCGTCGCGGGCGACCCCGCTGGTGGTGGAGACCGCGGGCCTGCGGATCAATGCCCACCACTCCACGTCCTCGAGGGGGACGGAAATGACGAACTCGGCGACTCCAGCGGTCCGAGTGGTGGCCAGTGTCGGCTCGTCCGCCAACGAGACGCTCAAGGTGTCCACCATGGCCCGTTGGAGTCGAGTGGTGTCTGGTGAGAGAATCACCCGGCCGGCGGCGTCCACGACTTCGACTGACGCATCTGATGCCGAGAACAGATCGACGAGCCGCGACACCCGCACTGTTCCGCGCAGGGCGCCGACGGAGGGGCCACCATTCGGGTTGGGGATCGTCACCGCCAGAGCCAGGGCGACTTCCTGGGCGGCCTCGTCGAGTTCTGGGGCCCCGTGGAACCGCCCACTCTCCATGGTCTGCTGCCACCAGACCTCGTCTGACTGGACAAAATCTGTTGTGCTGTCCGTAGCGGTCACGTTGAAACCATGTTCCTCGGTGGCCAGCAGCTCCACGAAGTCGCCGCGGTCGCGGAGTCGCGTCAGCAACCCGGTAACGTCGCCGTCCGCACGGAAGGCTCCGCCTGGTGCTCCGAACCGTTCCTCGAGCGTGCTAGTCGGCAGACGGTCGAGCCCTCGGCGCGCGGCTTCCCTGCCAGCCGCGGCGACGGCACGGGACAACAGCGGGCTCTGCGCGAGCAGCTCGATGTCCTGGCGCCGCTCACGCAGATAGAGGTTGACCGTACTTGCGGCCCTGCGCCCGACGGCACGCAACTGATCCACCGCCTCACGTTCGACCTCGCCGGTGATGCTGCGAGTGATGAGGAAGGCCGCAGTGCCAATCGTCACCACCGACACCGTTGCACCGATGAGGAGGATGTTTCGACGGAAGCGTGATCTGGTTTCGGCCATGAGATGCGAAAAAGCTAGGGAAGGCTTCCAGGGGGGGCAAGCTTTGGTACATTAGAAATGCCATAATAGACCGAGCAAAATGACAGATCGAGCCAGCACCGTAGCAACGTACGAGCCCTCAGATGTCGAGGCGAAGTGGCGCCAGCGGTGGGAGGAGCGGCGGACCAACTCCGTTGACCTCAAGGCCGCCGCGAGGCCCTACTTCAATCTCATGATGTTCCCGTACCCCTCCGCAGAGGGCCTGCACGTCGGGAACGTATTTGCCTTCGTGGGCAGCGATATCCACGGCCGGACCCGCCGCCTTCAGGGATGGGATGTGTTCGAGCCCCTTGGGTTCGATGCCTTCGGCATTCATTCCGAGAATTACGCTCTCAAGGTCAACACGCATCCTGCAAAGCTGATCCCCGCGAACATTGCGCGGTTTCGGGAGCAGTTGAAGCGCATCGGTCTCATGATCGACTGGGATCATGAGGTGCGGACGATCGATCCCGCGTACTACAAGTGGACCCAGTGGATCTTCCTCAAGCTGTTCGAGGTCGGGCTAGCGGAGAAGAAACTCGCACCAGTCAACTGGTGCCCCGAGTGCAAGACCGTGCTGGCGAATGAGCAAGTCATTAACGGCTTCTGTGAACGACACCCGGAGACCCAGGTATATCACCGCTTTCTCGAGCAGTGGTTCTTCAGGATCACAGAGTACACGGAGAGATTGCTCGAAAATCTCCAGACGGTCGACTGGTCCGAGTCCACCAAGCTCATGCAGACGAATTGGATCGGTCGGTCTGAAGGCGCGGAGCTTGTGTTCACTCCCCCGTCTGCGGAGCCGATCCGTGTGTTCACCACGCGGCCTGACACGGTGTTCGGCGCGACATGGGTCGTACTGGCGCCCGAGCATCCCTTGGTCGATCAGGTTACGACGGCAGAACAGCGGAGTGAGGTGACCGAATACCGGCGCAGGGCCGCCGAGATGGACCTCGTGTCCCGCAAGGTAGGAGGCAGGGAGAAGACCGGGGTGTTTACGGGCTCGTACGCCCGAAATCCCGCCACGGGCGAGGGGGTCCCGATCTGGGTGGCCGACTACGTGCTCATGGAGTATGGAACCGGGGCCATCATGGCCGTGCCAGCCCATGATGAACGAGACTTCGAGTTCGCGACACAGTTCGATCTACCGATTATTCAAGTGGTCCAACCGACCGACGGTGATGGGTCATCTGAAACGACATTCGAGTTGCCGTTTTCATCTTGGGACGGTGTGCTGATCAACAGCGGAGCATTCGACGGCAGGCCGTGTAGGGAAGCCGTCGGCGCCATCACCGACTGGCTCGCTGAGAAGAACCTGGGGAGTCGTCAGGTTCAATATCGACTGCACGATTGGTGTATCTCGCGGCAGCGGTATTGGGGCCCGCCGATCCCAATCATCTACTGCGACGACTGTGGGACCGTTGCCGTTCCGGTGGAGGATCTGCCGGTCGAGCTTCCGGAACTGGATGACTTCAGGCCCGACGAGAGCGGTGCGTCGCCGCTTGCGCGGCTCGAGGATTGGTATCGGGTGCCGTGTCCCAAGTGCGGGAAGCTTGGCCGTCGGGAGACCGACGTGTCGGACACGTTCCTGGACTCGGCCTGGTATTACCTCAGGTACCCGTCCACTGATTACGACGATCGTGCCTTTGACGCGGAGCTCACCGAGCAGTGGCTTCCCGTCAGCCAGTACATCGGGGGCAACGAACACGCCGTGCTGCACCTAATGTACTCCCGCTTTGTGACGATGGCCCTGCACGATCTGGGGTTAACCAACTTCGAGGAGCCCTTCGCGCGCTTTCGGGCTCACGGGACCATCGTGAAAGACGGCGCCAAGATGTCGAAGTCGCGAGGCAACGTGGTTGTGCCGGATGCATACATCGCAAAGTGGGGTGCCGACACCTTCCGCATGTACCTCATGTTCCTCGGTCCCTATCAGGAGGGCGGCGACTTCCGGGACGAGGGTATAGCGGGTATCCGACGCTTCCTCGACAAGGTCTGGGCCGTTGTTGATGCGGCTGATCGCTCGACGGAGAAGACGATGCCTTCGGTCATCAGCCGCAAACTGCACCAGACGATTCGCAAAGT
>JBDHDY010000095.1:0-15135 GCA_039591275.1 Gemmatimonadota bacterium
CTCGATTGAAGTGCATCTCGGAGCCTACGGCGCGTCTGCTGGGCCTCGGTGTTGCCGGGCTCGAGCTCCAGTGATCGTTCGACTGCAGCTACGGCGGGTTCGATCTGGTTCATGCCCGCGTAGCCGAGACCCAGGTGGTAATAGGCCTGTGCGAAGTCCGGTTTCAGTGCGAGCGCCTTGCGATACAGATCGGTGGCCTCAGCGTATTCACTTGTTTCCATGTAGTAGTTGCCCAGGCGGAAATACGCCATGACTTCGCCAGGGTCACGCGCGATCGCTCGCCGGTATGCTTCCGCTGCTGCTGCCGCCTGGCCGTGGTTTTCCAGCGCCAAGCCCAGACTCACCAGCAGAAGTCCGACGTTTGGATCGACGAGCCACCGGTTAGACTCGCTCGCGTCAACGCTCTCGAGCGTTCGTTGGAAAAATTCGATTGCGTTCGCATAATCCCCGGTTTCGTTGTGGGCCCTCGCGAGGTAGAGAAGCGCGCCAGCGTCGTTTGGTAATATCTCGAGGCCCTTCTTGTATACCACAATGGCGTTATGGAGATCGCCCCCTTTGTGGTACCGTTCTCCGAAGAGGACGAGGGCGACTACCCACCGGCGGCGAAGGTCCTCATCGAGCGCTCCCATTCCCTCCAGTTGCTCAGCGAGGAAGCGCCGGGTAGACGGATCTTCCCCGCGGGCCGCGTGTAGCGTGGCTAGGGCTATGGCTCGGACGTCCATGTATTCGTTGACGGCGAGCTCCTGCAGCGCGGCAACCACCTCCTTCTCCAATCTCCTCATGTTTGGGCGCAAGAACCGCTCGAAAAATCGGTCGACTGCGGTGACCTTGGCGATCGGATGGTTGCCTTCGGATTGAAGTAGCAGCGACGCAGCTGACTTCCGGTCGCTCATCTCGTCCGCCCGCAACAAGCCGACGATGATGTCTTTGTGAGGCTTGAGTGTCCCATACCACTCTTCTGTTTGTTCCTGCAACTCTTCCACAGAAAGGTCTTGGTGACAACTCGAGCACGCGTTTTCGACACCCAACGCCTCGTCGAACGCCGGCCTGGGGATGGGAATCGTGTGATCTGAACGGGAGAATCGAAGTTGATCTCCAATTACCGGATGTTGCAGGAAGGGCATGTGGCAGCCAACGCACAGACTGCCAGTTGAGTCTGCAGCGTGGAAGGTGTGCTTAGTTATGTCGTCGGCTTTGCTCGGGTGACAGTCCAGACACTGATCGTTGGAGAAGCGTCCCTCCAGTGGCCTGCCGTAGATATCTCGGTAACCCGGACCGTGCGGGTCGTGACAATCCACACAGGTCATCGAGCCGCTCAAATAGCAGTCGCTGTACAGATGGTTCTGCTGATATGCAAACGTGCGGACACGTCCGTCGGGAAAGAACGGCTGCGTTTCGGTCAGCGGAAGTTGCAGCGAGTAGTGTGACTGCAATGGCATCCCCGGGTAGTACCCGGGCTTGATCATACCCTTCACCGCGTGACACTGAAAGCAGATTTCGAGCGACGTGTCCTTGTCTTCGGTGCCAAAGGCGAGGACTCCGACGTCGAGCGAATCAGCGAGTAGCGAGTCTTCTGCCAACCGCACATGCCGCGCAGCGGGCCCGTGACATGATTCGCAGTTGACTCGGAAGCTCTTGATCGTGGTTTTGTAACGACGGGCGTCTGGGTCGAAACTGACGTTGATTTGACTTCCGTGACACTCCTGACAGTTGTCTCCCCTCGATGCGTTGCCGAGGATCCGGCTCGGGGGCCAGTCACGGCAATCTGAAAGCCTCATCTCGTCGGTGATCGGTACCCAACCTCCATCGATGCTGGTGTTCGTATTGCAGAACCACAGGCCTTCGGCACGAACAAAATCGAACGGCACGAACCGGACGGTGCCGTCCGGTAGTGCTGTCACGAATCCTTGGGTCCCGCCTCCGACCATGTGCCCGCGACCGATAACCCCGTCCACGCGAAACACGAGGGGGCCAACACCCTCCTGCTCCACGGTGAAAAGGTACTCGCCGTACTCATTGATCGACGGGGTCACGACAGCATCGGCAAACAGGATCGGCTCACCGTTGAATGGCGCAATGACCGTTTCACTGTTTGCCGGTCCCCCCGCCCGACCGTGTGTCGATCCTTCCCACGCCTCGTACTGCGCCTCGTGACAATCGGCGCAAACTTCCGAACCGGCAAAATCTTCGAGCGTCGGGCTGATGGTAAGAGTCGTCGGGGCGGGTGCCGGCAGGACGATCCGGTCCGGGCTCTCGCGGTCCCGCAGGGCCCAGACGCCGAAAGTCAATCCGCCCGCTACCAGAGCCGCCCCGAGAACCCAGTATGTCAGTCGTAATGAGGGCGGCGCCGGTGCGGCTGGTGGCGAAGTGCGACGATCACGAGCCGCGCTCCGCTCGGAAGGCCCGGCCTGCCGAGTTTGAGATCGACTCTTGTGCCTCTTGGCTCTTTTCTTTCGGGCCATTCCAGCGTCTATGATTTGAGCACGCGGGTGACTGCTCGTGTTACTCGTACTCAGCAACAGTCGGGAGAGGTGGGGACCGGGTCGTCTTCGGCCAGCCCTCGCTTGCGGCTGCTAACTGTCGGCGAGCCGCTAGGTTGGGAAGTTACCCTGGATTGAGGTTCACGCCAGGCTTACAGGTTGCGCTCTGCAACGACGGTTGACGGCGATGTCACACGTGTCAATATCGGCCCGGTCTCTCTGTTACGGGCGGATTTCCTCTATGATCCGTTGCGCGACCAGCCGCGGTTTCAGGCGCTGTTGGAGAAGTATGAATCAGCGGAACCAATATCTTTAGCATCTGGTTACCAAAGGGATCAAGATTCCACCTGTGGCTTCTCGAGATGGCTCTGGACAGCGAGTGAATGCAGCAGACAAATCTTCGGAAGAATGGGCTGCCGAGAGGCTTCTGCTACGGGAAGCGCCCCATCAGGCAGGTGTGGCGACGGATCGCCAGCCGGCTGGTCTACTGCCTCCCGCTTGCTTCAGCCATGGCGTGTGGTGGCAGCGACGTGACCTCACCCACGTCTGAGCAGACGCCCGCTGCTGTGGTGGCGCTAGCCGGTGACGGACAGCTCCACTTTCCTGGTACACAGCTGCCGGTCGCATTGATTGCAGGTGTCGTTGATGGGAACGGGGATCCGGTCTCGCTTAGCGGCCTTGCGGTAACCTGGACGGTGCTGGAGGGTGGCGGGTTCATCGAGGCGGACGCCGACACGACCAGCCGGCTGGGCCAGGTTTTTGCCAAGTGGACCGTGGGGCCTGCCGTTGGAACGAACACGGCACGGCTCGTCGTTGGAGACCTGTCACCGGCCATCTTCACCGCGGAGACGGCCAATCCTGGGCCCATCGTTTTCGTGTCGAATGCGCGCCATGGGCGTCGTGGCGACGAGGTGGAAGGGTTTCCCGCAGATCTCTTTGTGATGAACGAGGACGGCAGCTCCGTTATCCCGCTCATCACTCCCGGCACTCGGCCGATCGACTACCTCGCTGATCCCGCGTGGTTTCCTGACGGAACGCGGGTACTGTTTGCTCGCTCAGATCCTCGGCCCGCCGGAGGTATCCCCGGTGCCGTACCGCTCGGGATCTTCTCAGTGCTTCCGAACGGCACCTTGGAAAGACAGGTGCCGCCTGGCGGCTTACCCGAGATCGTTCAGTTCTTCCAGGAACCAGCATGGCGCCCGGCCGGATTCCGCATTGCGGGGCACGTGGCGCTCGACGGTCGCATCTACACCATGACATCCACCGGTGCCGTGGCCACACCGCTCACGCAGCCGGGCGTCATTGCCCGCTCGCCGAGCTGGTCGCCAGATGGAGAGGAGATCGCTTTCTCCTGTGGGGCTGGCGATCAGGCGGATATTTGTGTCATCGGCGCTGACGGTGAGGGGTTCCGCAAGCTCACCGATGATCTGGCCGAAGACGGCGAGCCCGCGTGGTCCCCTGACGGGAGCAAGATCTTGTTCTCCCGCGACTCACTGTTGGGTGGGGGGGTGTGGCTGATGAACGCAGACGGCAGTGGACAGGAACAGATCTTTCCCGGGTTTGCCACCTCTCCTGCGTGGTCTCCCGACGGCACGAAGTTCTTGATGACCGTCACCGAGATGAATCAGAGCGACATCTACATCTTCGATTTCACAGCCGCCGGCGCTACGAACCTCACCGAGAGTCGTTACTGGGAGCGCCAGCCCACCTGGCGACCGTAGCACCGGCCACCGTAGGCCTCAGGCTGGCTTAGTGGTCTCAACGAGATAGACGAGCACCAACTCCTCGTCTTGGGTGCTCGTGTACCATACCCATGCGTTGACGCAGCCGTCGATGAGTGTCGGTCGTGAGTGGTCGTCCGTCTTCGAGACTGCGCCCACGAGATACTGCCTGTGCGTCTCCTCGAAGCCTTCGATCTCCGAGATGTCGACGTCTTGGGCCCACTGAGCCAAGGCGGCTTCCGGCGTCTCGCCGTCGACCTGCCTGATCCAAGTGCCGCCCAAAATCTCGGCAAGTACCGTATAGAGAGCCATCGCTTGTTTCCTTGTAGGACTCGACGAACGGCCGGTTGGCTACCGGTCCGCTTGTTCACGATGAAATGTCGGTTTCGAGCTTACGCAGGAGAGACGTGTCCCGTCAAGCAGACCGCAGTCCACCAACGGCTTGGCTAGACGGTCGCCTTACGACCTCCGGCCCCGCGTCACTACAAATTCACCAGGTATTTCGTATCCTTTTTCGTTGCGATATGCCTCGATGGACGCGAGATATTCGGCGTGGGCGTCCGTCCGCGTCTGATCGTCGAACCGGGAATAGGCGAGGGCTACTGGTCCGCCAGCAAATGCTGCCCCAATCGCGTCATCACCACTCTCGTACGGCAGAGTGGTGGAAATGCGGTCGGTCACGATGTCAGTAAAGCCGGCGTTTTCAAAGCTATACTGGAGCGCCTCTCCAGTTCCCAACTGAAAGAATAGGGGACATACCTCCGATTCCACCCGTGCGTCGACGATAGGGAAGATTTCTGCCCAGCCACAATTCTTCCGGGCACCCCAAACGGCGACGACCGCGCGACCGCCGGGCTTGAGAACCCGCAGCATCTCCTGCAACGACTTGAGAGGATCCGGGAAATACATGAGTCCCAGGGCGCAGAGTGCTGCGTCGAACGAGTTGTCAGGATACCGCAGGTCCTCTGCGTCCATCCGCTCGAATGTCGCATTGCTGATGCTGTGCTTTTCCACCTCCTCGCGCACCAAGTCGACCATCCTTGCTGAGATGTCGGTTCCCACAATTTCGCCGTCCGCGCCCACGGCTACTGCCGCGGGGATGGTTACGAGGCCCGTTCCGCACGCGATATCAAGCACTCGTTCACCGGGCTTGAGATCCGCCAGTTCGAGGAGCCGCGCCTGAGCTGGCTCCAGTTGCTCTGCCCAGTACCCCTCATAGTGCGCCGACGCTTTGTCCCATCCGTAGCGCTGCACGCGTCGCTGCAGTCGTGAGTCCATGTCTCTTAGCTCCTCTGCGCCACTATGTGGACCTCGCGGCGAAGATCGCCGGGATCTCTGAATACGTCGATGTACGAGCTGTGAGCATCGGCTTCGTCCAGGACTCGCATGATGTCGGCCTCAGGCGCGTCACTCTCCACCGTGACGATATAGCGCACCTGTAGATAGCCCGGCCGCACATCCGCAACTCCATATTCGCCACGGACGTCATAGTCGGCCTGCAGCTCGATCTCGACACCCGCGATCGGAACACCGAGCCTGGCCGCCCAGGTCATGTAGCAGATGACCAGACACGAGCCCAAGGCTGCGCGTCCGAGGACCCCGGGATTGGGTGCAGTGTTGTCTCCTCCGGTCTTCTCACTCATGTCAGCGGTGAGTTTCCACGGTCCCTCTTCGATCTCGCACTTCAGTCCTTCCAGCGACCGCACCCGGGTCACCGCTGTGCCCTGACCGATGCCAGGCCTGAGTTTCACCGCCTTCACGTTTCGCTCGATGGCGGTCCTGATCCTCTCTGCTCGTTCCATCCACGTCTCCAGTTTAGCAGGTATGCCGGCGGCGCGTAAAAGGCTTCAAGAGTGGCCAATCCGTACCAATTGTCAAGGATTTCGACCCGAGCGACCCACCGCGACCTGGTCGCTCCGCCCAGATCACATATCTGATGGTGTCGAGATTTCGCGAGAGGTGAGATCTCGTTGGTAGGACCTGGGAATGTGCGCCCACCGGCGTTTGGCGGCGGATGTGGGTGCGAGGGCTGTCCTGTGTGTGGTAGAACTCAACCTGGTGTGCTAGGAAGGGTACGGCCAACGTGATCCGGTCCGCCCTGGCTGCGGGAAGTCCGACGGGCACGGCAAGCGGTGTGCGGTCAGCTCGCGTCTTGAGGATGAGACGTACGATCCAAAAGCCGTTTAGCGCGATGAAGAACAGGTTCCAGCAGATAGCACCAAGCAGTGGTTGAGGCTGGTAGTAGAAATATGGTATGAGACACGATGCCCCGACGACCGTGAACACACGCAGCCATAACATGTTTCGCACGAAGTACGAAAGCAGATATAGCACGTTTGCAATGTTGATGAAGTGTTCCATCGGTCGTTGCTCTGCTCGATTCATCGATTACGCATGATGAGCATGGCACGGCCTGTGCCAGCGCGCAGCTGATCAGCTATCTTCAATTATGACTGAGAGTTACGGGTGCACGGGAGGAACTGGCTCGCGAGCTGGGGCTTCTTGCGGCGCGAGATCTCGCAAGTGCAGTAACGAGATCTCGTCACTAAGCTCTCCCGGGACGCTCGATGCCCAGGGCCTTCATGCGAGATGCCAGCGTGGAAGGCTTCATGCCGAGTCGTCTTGCCGCGCCATTCTCGCCGGCCACCCGCCACTCGGAAGACTCCAGGGCGAGGACTAGATTCCGTCGCTCGATCTCCTGCATTTCCTTGACGGTTCGGATGTTGTTGGGTGCCTCGACGGATGACATGGGGGTCTCGGCTGTCGCTCCTGTGGCCGTCTCCGGCAGGGCTCGATCGAGGTTGAGCCCACCGGCTTGCGAGGTGATCACCGCGCGCTCAATGACGTTCTCCAACTCGCGCACGTTGCCGGGCCAGGTGTACGCGGTAAGCCGCGTCATGCACTCCTCGGAGAGAGGCTCGATGGTGCGCCCCATTCGCTGGGCACACCTTTTCGCAAACGCCGACGCTAACAAGGTGATGTCGTTGTGGCGTTCCCGTAGCGGTGGCACGTCGATTGGGAAGACATTAAGCCGGTAGTAGAGATCCTCCCGGAACTTTCCCTGCTGCATCGTCTGCTGGAGATTCCGGTTCGTCGCCGCGATGACGCGCACGTCCACCGTCTTGGTTTTAGAACTACCCACTGGCTCGTACTCTTCTTCCTGTAACACTCGGAGCAGCTTCGCCTGCAGGTCGAGGGGAAGCTCTCCCACCTCATCGAGAAAGATCGTGCCGCCGTCCGCGAGGGCGAAGCGGCCATCCCGCTTTTGGGTGGCACCCGTGAACGCACCCTTCTCATGACCGAAGAACTCGCTTTCCATGAGCGACGCGGGGATGGCGGCGCAGTTCACCTTGATGAGCGGTTGGTCGTGTCGTGGACTTGCGGCATGGATCGCTCTTGCAATGAGTTCCTTTCCGGTGCCGGTCTCGCCAAAGACGAGTACGGTGGCATCGGTGCTCGCCACTTGCTCGACATCCTTCAGGACTCGAAGAAGGGTCTCACTCTGGCCGACGATCTCATCGAAGTTGTGGAGTTCCTTGATCTCTTCCTTGAGGTATTCCGCCTCGACAGTGAGTGAGTGGATCTTCTGCTCCGCCTCGAGGCGTTGGTTTACGTTACGCAGGATGAGCGTGTGAAAGGATTCCCGCTGCATCTCGAAGTGGGAAAGAGTCGCTTCCGCCGGGAACTCGTAACCGTCCGCGCGCCGCGCACTGAGACCTCCGGGGATCCAGAGAAACCGTTCACCAGCCGGGCGGGCCGCGAGTTCCTGAATCAAGTCGGTGAGCTTGTCGTACCCGTCGTGCGTGAGAAACCGAGTGAAATCCTTGCCGAGCATCTGCTCGGCCGTGCACTGAAACACCTTCTCGGTAGCCGGATTCGTTCGGGTGACGTGGAGGTCGGCGTCGAGCTCGATGATGGCGTCCATAGCGCTGTCCACGAGACGGCCGAGCTTCTCTTCCCGTTCGCGTACCTGTGACTCGGCACGGAGGCGTCGTAGCTCGGCCGCTGCCCGGGCGGCAAAGATCCGGAAGACAGCAAGGATGTGGGGCTCCTCTGGCATCGGTCGGGTGTCGAGTGCCGCAAGATGGCCGAGGATGCTCCCGTCGACGTCGGTGAGGGGAACACCGATGTAACTGACGGCACTGGCTCTCTTGAGATCGAGATCGTTGGGAAAGAGCTCGAGGGCCTTGTCTGGAACATGAACGAGACGAAGCTCATCGATGACTGGCTCGCAGGGCGTTCCGGCAAGGTCGTACTCGTAGTCGAAAATGCACTCGCCACCCATCCAAAACGCGAGCGCGCGGAGCCGGCGCGACTCTTCCAGAATCTCGGTAACCCACGCCCCGTGTGTTTGCAGCGCTTTCGCCAGGTTCTCAACGAGGGCTGCAAAGAATCCCTCCCCTGTCTCCGTAGCGGTTCCCTCGAGAATCGTGCGAAGAACAATACCCTCGTCCAAGTCGCGCAATGGCGGGCGATTGCGCTCAGGCATGATAGGTGGATCCAACAATCGGCAGCGTCGTTGGCCTATAGGTAAAGAATGAAGTAATAGTCACTCTGCTACGGGCTGACGTCGGGATAATGATCTACATGACCGTTCAAGATCCGCCACCCACCGTCTTGACGCACCCACACCCATGTCGCAGCGCCCCGTTGCCTATAGGTCGCCCCGGACGTATCGGTGACTGCCGACTGGAAACTGGCTGAAGCCACTGCGGCATCCCGGCCCAGCACGCTTACCTCAATGCTTTCGAAGCCTCCCTCGACCTGTGCGACCGCTGGGAATGTGCTGCGGATCTGAGCGACGAGGGATTCGTAATCCACGCGGACCCCATCAGAGTACACGCGAAACTCGGGCACCTGCGCAAAGTGGGAGATCAAGGCATCGAGATCTCGACTGCGCTCGGCGTTCTCGAAAGCGTGCATGGCCGAATCGACACTCGCTTCGATAACCTCGCGCTCGGCATCACTGAGTCGGGGCTCAGCGGCGGTGCAGGCGGCGAGGCCCGCAAGACTAACGATTCCCAAAACGACATCTACGCGCATTTTCCAATCCTCATCTGGTTCTAGCCGGTCGAACAAAAGTATTTCACCATGACGTGTGCGTCGTCAACTCGGTCGATCGAGAAGTGAGAGAGCAATACGCTTTCGAATGCCGAACGTGAGTGAGGAACCTGGGGCCGGTTGAGGTGATCCTCCAGTCGAAACATGATGTCCACATGCGGATGGTCGAGGTTGGGAATATCGAGCACCATCCTGGCATGTGGCTTCAAGACACGCTGCAGCTCGGAGAGCCCCCGTTTGGCGTATTCCATTGTGCAGTACTCCAGAACGCCTATTGTAGCAGCGATGCCGAAGACGTCGTCGGCAAAAGGCAAGTCCGCGAGTTCGGCAACATGCAAACCACCAATCGAGGCGCCATGGTCGATGCTGAACTTGTGCATGGCTTGGATCAAGGCCCTACTGATGTCGATACCGAAGTACTTCGACGGCCACAGGTCGAGTCGGTAGTTGGCCAAACTCGCGCCGCTACCAACGTCGAGAAAACACATTCCAGCTTCCGGTTCCAGAAATTCTTTGTTCTCGGGCGCACCACTATTGCAGCTGCGGCTGGCGTCTTCGATGAAGGTCTGGAAGGCGGCGGACTCCCTGAGCTCCAAAGGGACTTGGCCCAGTGGGTCGATGTCGTGATCGTACTGCTCGACGGTGAGATCGTATGCGTTGCGGATTCGGTGCAATCGCTCGTCCATCACGTGGTTCTCAACCTCGACGGCTCAGTTCCGCTCACAGCTCAAGGCTCTGTCCGACATGCTATTGTTCGCGCAACATACCGGGCGATGCCTAAATGTGTCCAGCGTACGCTGAGCCTTGGTATACAGTGAGAGACGCTCCTTCAGACAGAAATTGAGGGAGCGTCCGTGTTTACGGTTTGAGAAACCAAGCGTCTCCGCCACCCGTAGAGCCTCCAGAGACTCCCCGGAGGAATTCCCGAGCCCCCATTTCACCTTTGTTTTGGTGACCCCCTGTGTGATGGCGACGGGGGGGGGCCTGGAGAACCTGTGGCCGTGGAACTTTACTGCAGCAGGTAGTGTAAATATTTTTACATCTCCAGGGCCAACTGCCTTTCGGAGGGAAATGTGGCCAAAAGCGAGTCCGCTGCACTCAGTCGACGTGAGCGGGAGATCATGGACATTCTCTATCGGCTTGGCGAAGCGAGCACGGCCGATGTCGTCAGCCAGATGCCCGATGACCCCTCCTACAACACGGTGCGGGTCACCCTCGGCATCCTCGAGCGCAAGGGACACGTGGAGCACAGAGAAGACGGTAGGCGGTACATCTACTTCCCGACCGTCGCCAGGGGCCGCGCCAGCCGCAGCGCGCTCAAGCATCTGGTGAAGACGTTCTACGGCGGCTCCGTGTCCAGCGCCGTCGTCGCGCTTCTCGACCTGGAGTCCCGCAAGCTGTCAAAGAGAGAACTGGACGAGATCGCCGCAACTATACGACGCGGTAAGGAGGACCGATGATGGCCCCGATCGAGGCGCTGCTGGCTCGACCATATGTGGTAGAGATCGGTGGCTACGTCTTCGTGATTGCGACGGCAGTGCTCGTCTTGGCCTGGATCGTGACGGCCCGGCCGGGATCTATGTCCGCCGCCACGCGCCACGCCGTGTGGACTGTGGGTCTCGCAAGCCTTCTCATCGTGCCTGCCATTTCGTCGAACCTTCCGACGTGGGGACGAGGACTTCTTGCACCGGTCCCGTCCAACGGTCTGAGTGCTCCTGTTGTCACCGCCGCCGTCTCGAATATCGACACAGGAGATCACCGCGAAGCTGACCCGGCTGTGGCTCCTCGCCTAGAGGCCGCACCTTTCCCAGTCGAAGCAAACGGCGCCACCGCAAGTCCGGGTTTTGAGTTTCCTGCTGGTATGGGACTGTTGCTGCTGTGGTTCGGCGGTACTGGACTGTGTCTGCTCAGGTTTGCGGTAGGAGTCGGAAAGGTCCACGGCATCACACTCCGTGCAACACCACTCACGTTAGGAACGGTGGTCCCCGATGTCGTCCCGCTGGTGCAGCTGATGGGCATCCGACGGGCGCCGCGGTTGGTTTACAGTAAAGAGACGCCCGTGCCCGTCACGTGGGGGTTGTTCGATCCGGTCATCATGCTTCCGGCTGCCGCGCGGGAGTGGCCCGCTGAGCGATTCCGCGTGGTGGTGCTGCACGAATTGGCTCACGTCAAACGGTGGGATTACGCCTGGCACGTGGTGAGCATCGTAGCGCGGGCATTGTACTGGCCCAATCCCCTCGTGTGGACGGCATTGCGCCGAGCTGCGCTCGATCGGGAGCAAGCTTGTGACGACCGAGTCCTCGAGTTGGGTGAGGCGCCGCATGCATACGCCGGACACCTCGTTGAGTTAGCACGATTGTCCAGCAGTCGCCACGCGGCTATTGGCGGTGCCGTGGCCATGGCGCCCCGCTCGACACTGGGTAAGCGGGTCAAAGCGGTGCTCGATGTGGCATCCGAGAGAGGTCACCTGAGCTGGGGGCTGGCGGTCCCCGGAGCACTCTTCATTGGAGTTGTCGCACTCACGCTTGCCGCGTTCGATCCGTTCGGCCAAGGCCCGCATGCGGAGGTCATTGTGGGGCTGTCGGATCCCGATCCGGCTGTCCGACAGAAGGCTGCGTGGTCCCTCGGAGAGCGGGAGGCGCGAGAAGCGGTACCCGCCCTCATCGCGGCCCTTCGCGACGAGGATCCGCGAGTGCGAGGGTTGGTGGCGTGGGCTCTGGGTGAGATTAAGGACCGGCGCGCAGTGCGGCCCCTCCTCGACGTCATGTACGATCCTGACGTCTACGTGCGGGAGCGGACCATCGAAGCGATCGGCGAGCATGAAAGTGGGTTGGCGGTCGAGCCATTGATTGGTGTCCTTGACGATCCGATCCCCACTGTTCGGGCCGCAGCCGCGTGGGCGTTGGGTGAGATCCGTTCACCCGATGCGACGGAGGCGCTACTCGACGTCTTGGAGAGCGATCCCGACCGGCGAACGCTGATCATGGCAGCTTATTCCCTGGCGAATCTTCGGGGTCGGAGAGCGCCGGCAGCGTTGCTCGGCTACCTGCACGATGTCGCCGGGACACCGGACTCGGTCCGTTATCTGGCGGCCCAAGTCCTGATGCGGAACGCATCTCCTGTCGTCGTGGACGGGTTGATCCAAGGACTGGATGACCCCGTGCCCTTCGTGCGGGAGGCGGTGGTGCGAAGCCTCGGTGTGCTGGGTGACGAGCGGGCGGTGGACGCACTCATTTTCCGGATCCGCGATCCTGACCCGGACGTCCGGACGGCCGTGGTGTGGGCCCTGGACGAGATCAACCCGTCGTCGAGCTATCGGGGTTACGGCACAACATAGAGACGAATTGACGAGCCCGCCCGCGCGGAGGTGCGAGGCGGGCATGCTCATGGAGATAAGTGTAAAAAAATTTTCCATGCTGGAGGGGGCGACGATGTGCACACGATGCGTTGTGTCATCAAGTGTAAAATTTCTTACATGTGTTTGCTTGTTCCTGGTGGTTGCCTCCACGCCGGCCGGCGCACAGGCCGATGCGGAGGCGGAGTCGGGAACACCCGTTCGTATCGCCAGGCTCACAGGTCCTATCGAGCTGGACGGCTCCAGTGCGGAGCTGGCTTGGCAGGCGATTACACCGCTGCCCCTCACCATGTACCAGCCCGTGTACCAGGGAGAGATGAGCGAGCAGAGCGAGGTGCGGGTGGCATACGACGACAGCCACCTGTACGTGGCGGGGCGGTTCTACGACAGCGAACCGGCTGGAATCCGAGTGAATTCCCTCTATCGAGACCGCTCTAGTGGTGACGACCTGTTCGGCATTGTGATCGATGCGTTTGACGACAACGAGAACGGGCTCTGGTTTTGGACGAATCCGGCTGGAGTGCGCGGTGATGCCACGATTTCCGACGACGCCAACGGTCCCATTACCAACAGCTGGAACACGTATTGGGACGTGGCGACCGAGCAGACGGACGATGGATGGTTCGTAGAGATGCGGATTCCCTTCTCGAGTCTTGGGTTCCAGGCAACCGGTGATGCCGTCGTCATGGGTATCACCGCATATCGGTACCTCGCGCGACGGAACGAGCGGCATGTCTTTCCCGCGATCTCCCCGTCCTTCAGTTATCTGAGGCCGTCAAAAGCTCAACGGGTGCTGCTAGATGATGTGCATACCGAAAGGCCGATCTACTTCACACCGTATGCGTTGGGGGGGGTCGGACAGGTGAACGAGTTCGATCAAACTGCACAGCACTTCGAGATGAACTCCGATGGTGTGGAGGAGATCGGCCTGGACGTCAAGTACAACGTCACCAGCAACCTAACGTTGGATTTGACGGTGAATACCGACTTCGCCCAGGTGGAGGCGGACGACCGGCGGGTGAACTTGACCCGGTTCTCACTCTTCTTTCCCGAAAGGCGGCAGTTCTTTCAGGAGCGCGCAGGCATCTTCGACTTCAGCACCGGCAACGCCACGCGCTTGTTTCATACCCGGCGGATCGGACTGGACGGCGAGGGAGAGAGAGTAAGGATTCTCGGGGGAGCCCGTCTCATTGGGCGCGTGGGCGATTGGGACGTGGGCCTCATCAATATGCAGACGGCTCGAAGGGAAGGTCTTCCTTCGGAGAACTTCGGCGTGTACCGGCTGAGAAGACAGGTATTCAACGAGCACTCCCACGCCGGGGGCATGGTGACCATGCGTTTGGATGAAGACGGAGGCTACAATGTGGCCGTGGGTGGTGACGGTGTGTTTCGCGTGGTCGGTGAGAATTATCTCACGGTCCGTCTTGCGCAAACCGTCGACGACGCCCTGGTCGACGCGGACGCGTACAACTTCACGGACGCCGGCGTGGCTTACTTCACGATAAGCCGGCGCAGTGCGCAGGGGCTACGGTACTTTGTCCAGGGTCGATGGTTCGGGGAGGATTACCGTCCGGGCATGGGGTTTACCACGCGGCAAAACACCAACGACGTGTTCGGTGGCCTTTGGTATTCCCACTTTTTCACTGGTGACGAAGCGCTGCGACAGGTGGAGCCGTTTCAGCTCTTCGGCCAGGTCGTTAGGCGCAATGATGATGGGACGGTGGAGTCCGCGTTCATCGAGCACGACTTTGACTTCCACTGGAGATCCGGTGCGAGTCTGGGGGCTGACCTCGAAGTATGGTATGAGGACCTCCCGGAGCCACTGTCCTTCCCTGAGGAGACGGTGATTCCTGGAGGCTCTTATTGGTTCTTCCGGCACGAGGGTTACTTCGACACACCAGACGGCAATTTGTTCTGGGGCAGATTGGATTGGGGTATTGCCGGATTCTACGACGGCTGGCGGGTCAACTTCGGGATCTCGCCGCGCTGGAACGTATCCCGCTTCTTAGAGTTGGGCGGCGTGTACCAGGCCGACTTCATTCGGTTCCCCGATCGCAACCAGGGCTTCGATGCACACATCGTCCGCTTCCGGATCCAAGCAGCGGTCAATACCAAGCTCTCGGGTAACGCGTTCATTCAGTTCAGCAACCTCGAGGATCAGCTCTCGGCGAACTTCAGGCTGCGCTACAATTTCCGGGAAGGGAACGATCTCTGGCTAGTGTACGACGAGGGGTGGAATACAGATCGCGGGCGGGTGACACCGAACCTGCCGATTACGAACAACCGAACGATTCTGTTGAAGTATACGTATACGTGGGGGACGTGAGGGGGGGAGAGAGAATCTAGTCCTCCCAACCGAGCCCGAGCAGGTGGGGTAGTCGATCCAGGCCGGGGACGATCGGCGCCGCCGACTCTGGAGCGTCACTATCGCGGCTAAGCAAGACCGGCTGCAGGCCTGCGCCACGGGCACCGTCAACGTCATCGACGATGCTGTCACCCACGTGCAGCACGCTGTGGG
>JBDHDY010000096.1:0-11791 GCA_039591275.1 Gemmatimonadota bacterium
GGCGAGCTTGGTGCGGCGCACTTTCTCGAGCACCTGATGTTCAAGGGGACGCAAACCCTTGGCACGACGAACTGGGATGCGGAGCAGCCGGTGATCATGCGGATCCGTGAGACCGAGCGCGCCTTGATGGCCGAGTTGAACCGAGCCCGCAACGATCTCCGTGAGCGTGGGGTGATGGACCATTACCGGCACGCCGAGACGACACCTACCATCGACAGCCTGCGTGCGAGAATCGCGCAACTCGACGCGGAGGTGTCCCAGTACCGTGATAATGGCGCCATGATGCGATGGTACCAGGCCTTCGGTGGTACGGGGCTGACGGCCACGACCGAACAGGAGTATATGAAGTTCGACATCAATCTCCCGAAGGAGCGAGTGGCGCTTTTCTTCCGTGTCGAGGCCGACCGTATGAGAAACAGCGTGTTTCGGGAGTTCGACCAGGAGAGAATGATCTTGGTGGAGCAGCGTTTGGGTGACCTCAACCGGCCTACGACGCCGTACTATGAGCAAATGAATGCCGCGGTTGGGGTGGTCCACCCGGTGTTTTGGCCGGAAGGTTATACCACGGATTTCTATGAATACACGAGGGCGTATGAGCGGGATCTGTACGAGCGGTACTTCGTTCCTAACAACACTACGATAGTGCTCGTCGGTGGAGTGAGCCTCGAGGACATGGTGCCGCTGGTGGATCACTACTTTGGATGGATGGAGGTGGCCCCGGAGCCTACGAGGGTGCGGGCGGTCGAGCCCAAGCCTTCAGCGGAGAGAAGGGTCATCTACCGCAGCGAAGCTTTGGCTCCTAGGGTAGAGGCGCGGTTCATGATTCCCGCGGTGGGGCATCCCGATCGTCCACTGTTCGATGTTTTGGGTGAGGTGATCCGTCGGGAGCTTCGCGACGGCTTGCGGGTACGAAATATCGGAGGTCAGGTCAACGTCAGCACCCGAATCGTGCATGCCTCTCGCTTTGGCGTACCGGGTAGCATCAATATCGAGATCGTGGTGCCGGGGGAGGCGGACATCGCTGCGGCCGAAGCCACTCTCCTCGACATTCTCGACCGAATGGGACAGACACAAGTCGGCGTAGATCGCCTGGATCTAGCGAAGAAGGTGCTCCGCACGGAATGGTATCGTGTGGCCGGGGACGCTGACAGACTGGCGTTCGAGATCGGGCACTTCCAGGTCATGGACCGTTGGCAGGCTCTCAAGGCGTACCTCGAGGCGCGAGACGCCGCTACTGCACAGGACATCTTGAGAGTTGCCTCACGATACTTTGTGCCCAACAATCGAACCATCGGTGTGGTGAAACGACCCGAACGCCAGACACCGGCGACGCGAGAGGACGAAAGCACATGAAGGGAATCCGATGGGTGGGTACTTCCGAGCTCCGTCGTCTGGTCTTCACTGGATGTGTCGCGGCACTACTAGCGGTGCCGGTTGCCGGTCGGGGCCAGGATTACACCTCACCGCGGGAAATGCGACTGCCTGAGCCGGCGTTCCAGATGCCCGATACCGCCCAATTCATGGTGCGCCTGGAGAACGGGTTGATGGCGTTCGTCGTGGGGGATTCCCGACAACCACTTGTGACGTTCACTGCGTTCGTGCGAGGGGGGAAGGGTGAAGACGAGAAGCAGGGGTCAGCCGAGGCCCTGACCTATTTAATGCGGAGCCGCGGCCCCTGCTGGATGGCGCCGGGTCGGTTCGACGAGGCCCTGGATGCGATGGCGGCGAGCTTCTACGTCGGGCTGTCAGACGAATTGATCGAAGTAACACTCAACGTGCCTGTTGAGGATGCCCGGCAAGGCCTGCGGATCTTCTCGGGAATTGTCAGGGAGCCTTGCATTGACCTGGAGGGACTCGAGGCCTTCAAGCGATGGAACGATGCATCCCCGCTGTTGGGCGGCCCGGTTGGTGAATCGGGTCCGGTATTGTACCAGGGTTCGCTCGAAATGGCATTAGACATATTCCAGGCGCGACTCTATGAGAGTCATCCGTACGGCGAGAGTGTTACGGCGGAAGACGCCCAGGCGTTGACTATGGACGATTTGGAGGAGTTCCACGAGCGGTATTTTGTGCCGGTGAACGTCATCGTCGCCGTTTCCGGGGCTTTCGAGCCCAGGGAGATTGTCACGGCTGTCGACCAGCGGTTCGGAGACTGGGAGGCCAGGCGGCTCCCGAGGTTCTCGCGGGCGCCCGAAATCAGAACCCAGGAGCCGAGAGAAGTCTACCAGTATCAGGCCGAGAAGCTCCAAACCTGGATCGTGATTGGACACGAGCTTCCGCAGGTTAATCCCCGTGATTGGCCGGCTCTCGAAGTCATGAACTACATCTTGGGTGGGGGTCATTTCGACACGCGTCTGTTTCGAGAGACGCGGGACAGACAGGGGCTGACAAACGATGCAACCGGTTTTTTGGAACCCCGTCTGCGGGGTCCGGGAACCTACACCTTTCGCACATATGGGCGGCCAGAGGTCGCCCAGCAACTCGTGGACATCGTCTTCGCCGAGATTGATCGGATTCAAAACGAGCCAGTTACAGAGGAAGAGCTCTTCGTCGCCAAGGGAGCCCTCGCTGACGGTGTCTTTGCCGTGAAATTCAACTCGGGTGAGGTGGCAGCTCGAACCCTTGCCGAGGCGTATGCGAGTTATGGCACCCTGATACATCTGGCGGAGTACGTGGAGCGAATTCGGCGCGTATCGGTTCGAGATATCCAACGGGCTGCCCAGCGGTACCTGCACCCTGAGCGCATGAAGGTGGTCTTGTTGGGTCCCGGAGTGCCGGGAATGTAGCGGGGATTGGACGTGTCACTTGCTCGGGTGGTCGCTAAAACGGCAAGCCGAAGGATGGCGTAACAAGGTTCCGCTGGTTTTATTGCTTATCCTCATCATGAACAGCCCGCAAAGACAGGAGCCAACTGCGGAGGACTAGTGCCGAGAAGGAGCAAGCCTAAGAGCCGCCGGAAGGTGGGAAGCCGGAAGCGCAAGGCGCGTTGGAAGAGAAGGAAGAACAAGTAATCCTGTAACGGCCAGGCTGGATGCATTCCAGGTCGCTCTGCCGCGTATCCCTTCGACTGTGCTGTGGCCAGTCGTTCCCGCCTCGCGAGTCTGAGCCATGCGAGACCATGGCTGATGGAGAATAGGATAGTCCAGAGGGCCATCTCATGCGCTTGGTTTCGGTGCATCAGGGCCGCTCACAATAGTCAATTCGCATCCAGCTCCCTGATCACTCGCCACTGGCCGCAGATCCTCCCTTTACCATCGTCGACCGCCTCTCCATAATTCGCCGAACAGCCAACGAAGGTTACAACTCATGGGGTGTTTGGATAACAAGGTCGCGATCATCACCGGCGCGGGTGGGGGGATCGGCCGGGCGTACGCTCTGCTATTTGCGCAAGAAGGGGCGCACGTCTTGGTCAACGACGTTGGGTCGGCGAGGAACGGAGCGGGCGGTGACGGAAGTAACTCCGCCGCCGTTGTCGTCGGTGAGATCACGAAATCCGGCGGTCGGGCCGTAGCCAACGGGGATGCGGTCGGCTCATTCGAGAGTGCCGAACAGATAGTGCAGTCGGCCCTCGATGCGTTTGGCCGGTTGGATATCCTCGTGAACAACGCCGGCATCCTCCGTGACCGCACGATCCTGAAGATGACTCCTGATGAATGGAGTCTCGTCGTGAGGGTACACCTGAAGGGGACCTTCACCTGCCTTCAGGCGGCAGCCCGCGTTATGAAGGCGCAGGGAGCGGGAGGTCGGATAATCAACACGTCCTCCAGTTCGGGCCTACTCGGCAATTTCGGCCAGGCGAACTATGGCGCGGCAAAAGCCGGAGTGCATGCCCTGACCCGCATTGCAGCACAGGAATTGGCCCGCCACGGGATCACAGTCAACGCGATCGCCCCGATCGCGCTCACCAGAATGACGGAGGATCTGCCCGGCCGGAAGGAATCCATGACCGTCGAGGACATGGGTCCGCAGCACATAGCCCCACTCGCAGCATTCCTGGCTTCAGAAGCGGGCGCGGCGATCACCGGTCAGACGTTCGGGGTCGAAGGCAATCATGTCTTCACTTATCGGATGATGACGAGCCACGGGGTGACGAAGCGGGGAAGTGAAAAAGCGTGGACGGTTGAGGAGATCGAGAAGGCCGTCGAGCGGATCGTGGAGTGGTGAGCCCTCACCACCAGACCCCGAACCAGGAGAGCCCTGCGGCATAAGTAATTGGCATCATGGCAGTTATGGCGTTGTAGGCGTTGTCCAACGAAGCCGGTCGTCCGTACGCGCAAGTGTGCTCTCAATGGAACATCTTGGCATCCACACTCCTTCTAGAGGTGAGGTTCCCTTTCTCTGACCCCTTGTCCGCGCGCATAGGTCGCCGGCGACTCCCACAATCGATCCCACAACACACTCTGGAATCATACGAATGTCTGCTAAGGTTAAGGCCTCCGACCTCTTCCTCCGTTGCCTCGAGCACGAGGGAGTGGATACCATCTTCGGCGTGCCGGGTGAGGAGAACGCCGACCTGATGATATCGCTCCTGGATTCGCCCATTGAATTCGTCATCTGTCGTCACGAGCAGGGAGCCGCTTTCATGGCTGAGGTGTACGGGCGTCTCACAGGAAGGCCCGGGGTTTGTCTTGCGACCCTCGGACCTGGCGCGACCAACCTGGTGACCGGGGTTGCCAATGCGAATTTCGACCGCGTCCCGGTAGTGGCTCTCACGGGACAAGCGGGGACAGATCGGCTCCACAAGGAGTCACATCAGAACATGGACGTGGTGGGGATGTTCCGACCGATCACCAAATGGACCACATCGGTTCGCAACGCGGACAACATTCCCGAGGTGGTACACAAGGCATTCAGACTGGCGGCGGCCGAGAAGCCCGGGGCTACACACATCGAGTTGCCCGAAAACGTGGCCAAGCAAGCCACCGACAAATCGCCCTTTCGTCGGCGTGACCGCACCCGCCGGCCGGCGCCGGATGGGAAAGCGATTGAGCGCGCCGCAGCGCTGCTTGCGGCATCAGACGCGCCCATCATTCTGGCCGGCAACGGATGCGTGAGGACCCGCGCATCGCGTGAGCTATGCAGGTTGATCGACAAAACCGGCATCTATTCGGCGCAGACGTTCATGGGGAAGGGAGCTGTCTCCGACGAAGCGGAGCTAAGCCTTTACGCAGCGGGACTCGGATCTCGAGATCACGTGACTGAGGCGTTTGAGAAGGCAGATCTCGTCTTGGCGATTGGGTACGACATGATCGAGTGGCCACCGGATCGCTGGAACGTAGGGCGTGACAAGAAGATCGTTCATATCGACTTCGACCCTGCCGAAGCAGATGAGCATTATCAGACAGATGTTGAGATCGTTGGTGATGTTGCTGCATCGGTGGCAGCACTGCACGATAGCCTAGCACCCGAGCACCGGAAGAAGGCGCCCCTTTACAAACACCTTCGTGATCACATGAAGGAAGAACTCCGCGGGCACGACGACGATGAAAGCTTCCCCGTCAAGCCCCAGCGGATTCTGAGTGATTTGCGCGATGTCATGGCGCCCGAGGATATCCTCATCAGTGATGTTGGTGCACATAAGATGTGGGTTGCGCGACACTATCCTGTCTACCGGCCCGGCACCTGCATCATCTCCAATGGATTCTGCTCCATGGGCATTGCGGTTCCTGGAGCCATCTCCGCCAAGCGAACCCTTCCGGATCGGAATGTCATCGGGCTCACCGGCGATGGCGGTTTTCTCATGAACGTCCAGGAATTGGCTACTGCGGTGCAGTACCAGATCCCTACGACCGTGTTGGTGTGGGAAGACAAGGGTTACGGCCTGATTCGCTGGAAGCAGGAAGCGCAGTTCGGCAAGTCTGCATACACAGAGTTCGCCAATCCGGATCTGATCGGTGTAGCAGATGCCTTTGGATGCCAGGCCATCCGGGTTGAGTCAGCGGCCGATTTGAAGCCTGCGCTCAAACAGGCACTGGCCGAAAAAGACCGTCCCTCAGTGGTTGTTGTTCCTGTGGACTACAATGAGAATCTGAAACTCACCAAGCGGTTGGGGGAGTTGTTGGGGCATTAGAAGTAAAAAGTGAGAAGTAAGATGTGAGAAGGGGCAAAAGGGGGCAGGAGGGGCAGGAGGGGCAGAAGGGGCAGCAGGCAGAGGGGCAGTTGGCTGGCAGCCGGCCGCTGTCGGCCACGGAGTGGGAGTGGGGCTAACAACTAACGACTAACAACTAACAACTAACCATAACAATCCCCGAGTCCGATTCATTCTTAGGAGCTGTGTCCATGCTCAAGTCTCGCTATGCGCCGAACATTCCAGGCTACGCGCCGCAGAATTCGGATGTCCTCGAAGTACGGTCTCCGTTCAGTGGCGATGTGGTGGCGGAAATTGAGCTGGTCGACTCCAACGGGATGGAGCGTGCGTTGGATGCAGCGACGGAAGCTTTTGGGCGGCGCCCGCGCGGCCTGCCCGCTCCCGAGCGCGCTGCGATTCTCAAGAGCCTGGCCGGGCTCATGCGGCATAGCCATGAGGATCTATCCTTATTGATCGCGCGTGAGGGTGGCAAGCCCCTGCTGGACGCGCGTGTTGAGGTAACCAGGGCCATCAACACCGTGGAGATATCTGCCGAAGAGGTGTCACGAATCCAGGGTGTGGAGATTCCCATGTCGGGGACACCGGCGGCGCTGGGGAGATTGGCCTTCACAGTGAGAGAGCCGATCGGGGTAGTGGCGGCGGTCAGTGCGTTCAATCATCCCGTCAATCTCATAGCGCACCAAGTGGCGCCGGCAGTGGCCGCGGGCTGTCCGGTGCTTGTGAAGCCTGCGCCCGACACGGCTGTTTCCTGCATGGTGATAATGGAGTTGCTCCGCGGAGCCGGCCTGCCGCCAGAGCTTGGCATGGCGGTGCCTTCAACAAACGAAGTCGCCGAGCAACTCGTGAGCAGCGACCGCATTGGTTTTTTCAACTTCATCGGAAGCGCCCGTGTGGGTTGGTTTCTCCGTTCGAAGCTTGCACCTGGAGTCCGCTGCACTCTTGAGCATGGAGGGGCGGCGCCCGTCATCCTGGACGAAAGCGCGGATCTAGAGCGCGCGCTTCCTGCGTTGTTGAAGGGCGGATACTACCACGCCGGCCAGGTGTGCGTCAGCGTGCAACGGGTGTTTGCGCATGCCTCGATCAAGGACGATGTGATTGGCCAACTCACTGAGGGTGCAGCGGCCCTCGTAGTAGGTGACCCCACAAGTCCCAAGACTGAAGTTGGCCCGCTCATCCGCCAGGCCGAGGTAGATAGGGTGGGTGAATGGGTGGAGGAAGCCCGCACGGCAACGGCGACTGTCACCGTGGGCGGCAACGCGATGGGCCACCAGTGCTATGCGCCGACGGTCATCACTGATGCCCCTCGCAGTGCCAAGGTGATGAAGGAGGAGGTCTTTGGGCCCGTCGTCGTCGTGAACGACTTTGAGAAACTCGACGAGGCCATCAACCGCGCCAATGATGTGAGGTGGTCGTTCCAGGCGGCGATCTTCACTCAGGACATTGATCGCGCGCTGCTCGCCGCGCAGCGACTGAAGGGAGCAGCCGTTATGATCAACGATCACTCGGCGTTTCGGGTGGATTGGATGCCCTTTGCGGGCCGGGGGCCCTCGGGATTAGGAGTCGGTGGCGTTGCGTACACAACAAAGGATCTCACCGAGGAAAAGATGATCGTGGTCAATATCGAGGAGCGGAAGGGAAATTAAAGCTAGTAAGGGCGGCGCATGCGTCGCCCCTACTAGCTATTCCACGTCAGCCAGCGCATACAACAGATCCACGTAGCTCTTCTCGATATCCGCCAAACCGGCAACGTTGGATCCTTCCCGTGGCCGGATGACCATGTATTCGTTTGGTGCGTGAGCACCTGAGCCGTGACCCAATCCCGCAAAGACTAAAGGTAGGCCCAGTCGTTCCGTAAATTGGTAGAACGGTGCACTTCCGGCGAGTCGTGGCCATACCACCGGAGTGTGACCGTGCTTGTTCATCACCCCGATGGCCGCTTGAACGAGGGGGGCCTCCACTGAGGTCTGTGCTGCCGGGTATCCGGAGAGTTGACGGATCTCGATATCCGTGAACCCGTGGTCGTCGAGGTGCTGCCGGATCTTGGCTAGGGCTTCGTCCGGGCGCACGTTAGGCGGCAGACGGGAATCCACTTTTGCAGTCGCCTTGTGTGGAAGGATTGTTTTGGTCCCCTCACCTGTGTAGCCACCCCATACGCCGTCGATGTTCAGCGTGGCCTCGTAGAGATATCGCAGGATCGCATCAGCCCCTGTAATTCCGTTGATCCAGCGTTCCACGCCAAGCCCTTCACGCAATAGGTCTTCATTCCACCGATCGAGCATGCCATTGATGAGTCGCTGTTCCTCAGGGGTGGGTTGGCGGACTTGGTCGTAGTAGCCTGGCACGAGAATCGAGTTGCCGTCCGGAGCCGTCAGTGATGCGAGGGCATGCATTAGACGCCACACCGGGGAATCGACAATCGCCTTGTACGATCCGTGAATCTCGGATTGCGTCGGGCCGCCCTGCGGGTTGCCAGCGGCTTCCATTTCGAAATACAGGATGCCCTTTACGCCGAGGCTCATGGTGAGTTCGCCGTTGGGGTTCTGGGAGTTGAATGGGAAGAACACTCCGTCGCACCATCGTAAGCGGTCCTCGTATCTGTCGATGACCTCGGGGTAGTGGGGAGATCCCAACTCTTCCTCTCCCTCCGCGGCCACCATGAGGTTCACCGGTAGGCTGCCCTCGACGGCAATGATGGCCTCGAGAGCGTTGAGAAACGCCCGTTCAGGCCCCTTCTGATTTGTCGCACCCCTCGCCATGACAACGCTGCCGTGCTCGGTATCAACCAGGTTGGCCTCGAAGGGTGGCGAACGCCAATCCTCGGGATTCACTGGCTGAACGTCGTACATGAGGTAAACCATCAGCGTCTTCTCAGCGCCGGCATCGTAGTACCCCCACACACCGGGATGTCCGGTTGTTGGGACCAATTCCGCTTCCCTGAAGCCCAAAGACGTGAGGTCATTCCGGACCATTGTCGCCATCTCGGTGATCCCGATGTTCTGTGCGCTCACCGATGGTTGCCTGAGCCAGCGCCTGATGTTCTGCAGGTGCTGGCGGAGTGGTCGCCTTGGTATGGCGATATGGTCGAGGGGTCGAACGCCTCTTGGGTCGTGATGCGGAGGGTGGGACGGTCACCCTGGGCAAGATCCTCAACCGTGCACGCCACGGCGACCGACGCCAACCCCAACGCACCGGCCTGGAGGAAATCCCGTCGGGTGACTCCTGATTCGGGAGGAGATTCGTTGGTATTCATGGGGCAATTGTACGGTGTAGAAAGATCGTTGGCCAGGGGAGTGTGCGGGGGATGGAGTGGGCCCGGGCATGTTGCGCTTCTGCCTACTCGCACCACCTGCCATGAAACTTCGCCACCGTTATTTGCGTATAAGGTAAAGCACATCAATGGATTCCCTGCCGGAGAAATGATCATGACATCCTCCACTGCACGTTGGACTTCTGGCGCTTTCCTCTCGGCAGCTGCCGCGACGGTGCTCTCACTTTCTGCCGTTGCCCAGGCCGGCGATCCCGGGAGGCTGTACGGTCGCGTGACCACCCTGGACGGTGACACGTATGAAGGATTCATCCGGTGGGACCAGAACGAAGGCCACTGGGCGGACGTCCTGGACGCCAGCAAGAGGATCCCGAGCCGCCACATCCGCGAAGCCCGGAGGCTGTCCGGACGTGAGATGCGAGAGGAAACTCGGGGCAGACGAATCCTTGGCATCAGAGTGGGCCGGGGCGAGCGGAGTTCCTCCACCACCGCCAGCTCAGCGATCCGGCTTGGTCACATTCACCGGCTCCAGGTACTCGATGACGAGTATGCCCTTCTCGTACTCAAATCAGGCGAGGAACAAGAGCTGCGCCGTAGCTCGACGGACCTGGGTACGAGTAACAGAGGAATCATCGTGGAGAACGGCTCGTGGGGTGATATCGAACTCCGCTGGCGTGACATCGATGAGATTGAGTTCATTCCCGCGCCGCGGGGTACCGGCTCGCCGCTGGGCGAGCGGCTGTATGGTACCCTTGTCACCCGTGGTGGCGACGAGTTCACGGGCTGGATCACGTGGGACATGGACGAGATTTTCGGAGAGGACGAACTGGACGGCCGCGAGGGCCGTCGCAGCCGCTCGATCAAGTTCCGAAGCATCTCCAAGATTGAGCGAGACGGCTCCACTCGGGCCATCGTCACGCTCACATCCGGAGAGGAAGTCACCCTTCGCGGGACCAACGACGTAAACGACGATAACAGGGGTATCATCGTGGGCGATCGGGATCTCGGTCAGGTGAGGGTGGAGTGGGAGGACTTCGAAGAAGTCCGCTTTCACGAGCTGCCGTCCAACCTGAGCTACTCTGAGTTCGACGGCGGACGGCATCTGAGTGGCACGGTCTATACCGTCGATGGCGATGAGTACGCGGGAGCGATCCGCTGGGATAACGATGAGGAGTGGACCTGGGAGGTCCTTGACGGCGGGTACCGGGGCCTCGAGTTCGACATTGAGTTCGGCCTGATCCAGTCGATCGAACGGGAGTCGAGAAACTCCTCCCGTGTGACACTCATGGACGGTCGCTCGTTCGTGTTGCGAGGCTCGAACGACGTGAACGACGAGAATAAGGGCGTCTTCATTGAGCAAGACAGCGGTGACACAGTCATGGTGTACTGGGACGAGTTCGAACGCGTGGAGTTCGACAACCAGTAGGACCACTCCAGCTCAGCGGGAGATGGGCAGGGACGTCACCGAGCACACACCCCCGGGCGGTCGCCCGGGGGTCTTTCCATAAGAGGCCGGGCGGCCGAGGGCGGCGCCTGCTCCTCTGGTTGGTTGGCCGGTTGCGTGGCCCTTTCCCCGCACCTGCCCGGGACGGACTAGCGGACTGGAGCTGGTGACCGAGCTGACGACGGAGGAAGGCGGAAACAGATAAGAAGTGAGAAGTGAGAGGGCCCCCGCCCCACCTCGCCACCCTAGGGGGGCGGGGCCTTCGCTTTTCTTACGTCTCCCTTCTCCCTTCTCACTTGTCTCTCCATTCTCGATACGGCGTAACTGCGAGTCGCGGGTTTGCGTAGCGATTGTCGCTCGTTACGTCGTCCCCGACCCAATCTGGTTTTTCGAACTCCTGTTCCTCATTCTCGAGCTCCACCTCTGCCAAGACAAGCCCCGCATTCGCGCCGTGAAACTCGTCCACCTCCCAGACCAAACCCTGATAAGGAATTCGGTAGCGCGTCTTCTCTACAAAACGACCACCGGCCAGCGTGTCGATCATCGTGTTCGCGTGATCGACCGGTATCTCGTACTCGAACTCCGCCCGAGAGAACCCCTTCCGCTTGCCTTTGATGGTCACGAAACCACGGCCGCCTCCAGCCCTCACCCGCACCGTAGTGGTGTCTGTCTTGGAGAGGTAGCCCTGGCGATATCGCACGCCCGGGCCCAGGCCCCGCCACCCGTCTGAGAGGACCAGGAATTTGTGCTCGATTTCGACGTTTTGGTGTGAGGTCACGGCAGGGTTTTCCGGGGAATGGTGAGGAGGCGAGAGAAGGGAGCGGAGCGGGCCGCCCATCCGTGTCCCGCCTATCGTTGCTCAGCAAGATAGTGTGAGGAGTCCGTCGGGGAGCAAGGAGCAAGGAGCAGGGAGCGGAGAGCGGGGTCCCCCCACCCCTCCGTGGAGCCATCCAAGCAGTAAGATGTTGTCTGACAACAACGTACTGGCTTGCCA
>JBDHDY010000097.1:0-13764 GCA_039591275.1 Gemmatimonadota bacterium
AGACCCATATCCACTACCAAGTCGGGGTCGCTAGTATCGATGGGATCCGCCAGGTTCACGAAGAAATTGTCGCCGGCGATGGCTTGCGCACCAAACAGCAGAACCACCGTGTTGTCAGTGGTCTGAGCCAGATCGTCGAAGATGACGGCGAGTATCTCACCGTCGATCCCAAAGCTCGAGACCTCAGTGATGGTGAAGTTGACGATACCGGCACCGGCCGCGTCGATCTTGGGCTTTACCATCGCCGTCACATCCGCCCAGTGATTCCACGAAGAGATGCTGCTCGGTGTCTCGAGATCCCAACTGACCGCGGCTCCGTCGATCTTCACATCGGTGTCGTTGAGCTTTCGATTAGTGAAGCCCGTACTCGCCGCCGTGAAGTACGCGCCTCGAACCGTTGCCCCTGCCGGTTTGTTGACCTGGATCAAACCACCCGCGACGTCGTTGGTCCCCACACCGTCGACCGAGAGGCTGATCTGCCCTGTTTCGGTCACGATCGGAACGACAGACCCCAGCTTGACCTCAGATGGCCCTACACCATCGGTATCCGTCCCAGGCACGTCTGCCACCGCGTGCACATCCGCTTGGATATGGAAGTCGTCCGGCGATGTCGGCCCATCGGCGCACCCAGCCGCAAAGACCAGAACAGCCACCGAAAGCACCCACTGAAGCGACCGTGTGCTCCTAACCTCTCGGAATGTCATTGCACTGCCTCTCTTTTGGATCAACTAGCCGTCCGGCCCTTCGTGGCGATGCGGCCGGGGTCGGGCCATCTGGCCTCGTTCCAAACCATCGAGCCGATGTGGGGGGAATGCGTGAGGGCCTTGGCTAGCAAGAAACGTGCGGTTGCATAGCCTCGCAATCCGGTCTCACCGCCACAAACACGGCATGCAAGAGTGAACGATTCTGCACCCCTATGGACGCGGCGCAACAGGGGCGTGTGGGTTCGCTGCAACGGTGATCCGACAGTTGTCAGTTCGTGTCACGAAGGATGAGCCACGGGACTGCGTCGAGTTGTTTGCGAGCTACATGGCGGATACACAGAGCGTGACCGACGCTTGAGCTGCCCACCCGCTAACCCGGACCCGTCCCCTTGCCAGTGGCCGGACACAGCGGTATCATACAAACGTATGACTTCCTACAAACGTATGAAACACGCTACCGATACCAAAGCAGAGCTACTCGACTCAGCCAGCCAACTCTTTGCCCAACAGGGCTTTAAGGGCACGTCCGTCCGCGCAATCACTTCGGCGGCAAGGGCAAATCTCGGTGCAGTGACATACCACTTCGGTTCGAAGCACGCTCTGTACAACGCCGTTCTAGACCGGGCCACTGCTCCACTTCGCGAGCGGCTGGCTGGGGCTGTGGCGGAGGAGGCGACCCCACTCGATCGCCTCGAGAGCGCCGTCCGCGCGTTCTTCGACCACCTGGCGGAGAACCCGAATCTCCCACGCCTGATGATACAGCAGCTGGTGACCGCCGAGGCACTCCCCGCACCGATCAAGGACGCAATGCAGGCCAACATCGGCGCGTTCGCTTCCTGCATCGAAGCCGGTCAACGGGACGGCTCCATCCGGTCCGGGAACCCACTGTACATGGCGCTGAGCATTGGGAGTCAACCGATCTTTCTCGCCATCGCTCGCCGCGCGTTCAGACAATCGGTCGGTATGGACCAGGACGACCCCGAAGTGCGACGCGCACTGGTGGACAGCGTCATCCACTTTGTGAGGGCGGGCCTCGCTGCCGGGAGTGGTCCTGAGTCGAGTGAGGTCACATGAAGAGGCGAATGCGCAATACCTGTCGTCAGGCCTTCGCCCTGGCTGCTGTCCTGGCCACGGCGCACTCACGCGCAACGGCTCAGGATGGTCGCATGACCCTGGGCGACGCGGTGCGCCTCGGCATCGCATATCACCCGTCAATCGCATTCACTCAGGCGGAGCGCTCTGCCGCAAGAGCGTTGCTCGGTGAGGTAAGGGCCCTACGCATCCCCACGGTGAGCGCGGAGGCGTCGTTGACACGATTCCAGGAGCCGATGATCATCGCGCCACTGCACGGGTTCGACCCGAACGTGCCTCCCGCGTTTGATGATGCGTTGATACAGACTCGTCTCACCGCCGGCTACACCCTCTTCGACGGCGGCAGTCGTGGTGCCCGAGTCGACCGTGCGAGGGCAGGCCTCGGAGCCGCAGAGGCGGCTACCGTCTCGACACGCATGGAGATCATCCAGCAGATCAGCCTCGCCTACCTCGGAGTACTTACGGCCCGCGGAATCGACGAAGCCGCCAACCGACGCATCGATGCTCTCGACGCTGAGCGGTCTCGGGTGAACCGACTGTTGCTCGAAGGTCGTGCGGCGCGGGTGGAGCTTCTCCGAGTGGAAGCCGAGTTGTCCTCGGCCCTCGCAGATCAGATCGGCACTCGCACTCGGCTGGAGACTTCGGGTCGGAGGCTCGCTCGCCTGATCGGAGCACCCGAAAGTGAGGTCATGCCATCTCGACTGGTTGCGGTGAGCGCAGCAGAGACTGCGGTACCCGAGGTTCTTGCGGCCCTTATTCAGCAGGCCAAGTCCGCCAACCCTACTCTCGAGGCGGCGCGGCGGCGGGCACAGGCGGAGCGCGCGGGACATCGAGCAGCTCGGGCTGCCTGGTTCCCCATCGTACGTCTCACCGGTGGCTATGTCACGTTCGGAAGCACCGGCGGCGATTTCCAGGGGGAGTGGCAGGCGGGGGTGGGGCTCGCGTATCCGCTCTTCACCGGTGGTGAGCGTTCGAGTGCTGTCTCTGCAGCCGATGCCCGAGCGGCGGCCGCGGAAGCAGAGCTACAGCTCCTGGAACTCGAGACGGAGACCACCGTGGACGTAGCGGTGGCCGCAGTGCGTGAAAGCCGGGCAAGAACCGAGGCCCTGGAGAGAACTGTCGAGCACTCGACAGAGGTTGCACGCATAGAGCGCATCGCCCTGGATGCCGGCGCCGGCGTCCAGACCGACTTCCTCGATGCGGAGGCGACACTGTTTCGGGCACGGGCGAATCTGGTGGAGGCGCGGCACGCGGAGATCGCCGCACGCGTCGCCCTGGCTCGCGCGGTGGGAGACCTCACTCCCGAGTGGCTCGTTCAGAACGTGGAGCATACGCCATGAACGTCAAACAGCGTGTCCGAATCGTCCTGCCGGCGGTGGCAGTCCTGGCAGTCGGCATCTGGTTGGGCCTGCGGTTACGCACTGATCGATCGAGCTTAGAGGCCTCGGGTACGGTAGAGGCCACGGAGGCGGATCTCGGTTTTCAGGTGGCAGGGCGAATAGAGGGAATCATGGTCCGCGAGGGAGACCGCGTGCAAGACGGTCAGGAGCTGGCTTATCTAGATCGCGCGGAACTCGATGCGCGGCGTCGCGCCGCCGAGGCGCAGGTTGCTGCTGCGAGGGCCCGCCTCACCGAATTGCAGAGAGGTTACCGAAGTGAGGAGATCGCGCAAGGTCGTGCCGCGCTCCGTGCAGCCGAGCAGCGCCAGAGCGATGCTCAGCGAGATCTGGCGCGCATGCAGAACCTCTTCGAGGGAGGCGCCGTCAGCCAGCAAGCGCTAGACGATCAACAAACTGCTTTGGACCTGGCAGAAGCGGAGCAGGAGCAGGCGGTTGAGCGTCTTCGTATCCTCGAAAGGGGCCCCCGGGCCGAGCAGATCGCCGCGCAACAGGCAGCGCTTGAGCAGACTCAGGCGACGGTGGAACAGATCGCCGCAATCCTGCAGCACGCCGTCGTTACCGCCCCCTTCGCAGGTCTGGTCACGGTGCGGCACCGCGAACCGGGAGAGAGCGTAGCGCCCGGCACCCCGGTCATCACCATCATGAATCCTGATGATCGTTGGATACGCATCTACATCCGCGAGGACGCCGTCGGACGCGTCAGCATCGGACAACGTGCGGCCATCACGGCCGACGCCTACCGCGATCGTACATACGGTGGAGAAACCACGTTCATTGCCAGCGAGGCTGAGTTCACACCGCGCAACGTGCAGACGACCGAAGAGCGGGTAAAGCTCGTCTACGAGGTGCGCGTGCGAATTACCGACGATCCTTCGTTCGATCTGAAACCGGGCCTTGCCGCCGACGTTGCTCTCGAAGTCGGGACACGATGAGCCCTGCCCCTTCTGCCCCTTCTGCCCCTTCTGCCCCAGGTGCAGTCACCCTTCACCACTTGACCCGTCACTTCGGCGGCATTGTCGCGGTAGACGATCTCTCCTTCGATGTGAAGGCGGGCGAGTTATTCGGCATCGTGGGCCCAGATGGTGCAGGCAAAACGACGACTCTTCGCATGTTGGCAGGCATTCTCCGACCGACGAGCGGTGACGCACACTTGGCGGGCGTGAGCGTCACTCGCGACCCCGAAGCCGCGAAGCATCACTTTGCTTACATGTCACAGCGTTTCGGCTTATACACCGACTTGACCGTGCGCGAGAACATCGAGTTCTATGCCGATCTCTACCGAGTTCCTCAGCACGAGCGCCCCCCCCGCATGCAGCGCCTTTACGAATTCTCGCAACTCGGCGAGTTCGAGGGCAGGCTCGCCGGTCAGCTTTCCGGGGGGATGAAGCAGAAGTTATCCGTATGTTGCTCTCTCATTCACCGGCCGCAGATCATGTTGTTGGATGAGCCGACCTTCGGAGTCGACCCGATCTCCCGGCGAGACCTGTGGCTCATCATTCACCAGATGGTCTCGGAGGGTATGACTGTCCTCGTGTCTACGGCTTACCTGGACGAGGCCGAGCGTTGTGACCGTGTTGCTCTCTTGCACGAAGGTCGGCTTGTGGCCCTCGAGCGTCCGGTGGCGTTGCAGCAGAGGCTGGCGGGACAGATCATCGCGGTTCGTGCCGATGACCCTCGCCGAGCGCGCGAGCATCTTCAGCCACTAGCCGCGGTGCGTCACGCTGTTCTCTTCGGAGAGATCGTTCACGTAGTTCTGGAAGATGTCGAGCGGGACTGGCCCGCCGTGCAGTCTGCCCTTGTCGCAGCAGACGTCACCGTTCTTGAAACCACGCCCATCGCTCCATCACTGGAAGACGTGTTCATCGATCTCGTGGCAGACACAGAATACACCGATGATTGACGCGGTCTCTGTCAGGGAACTCACTCGCACGTTTGGCGATTTCACCGCGGTAGACAGCGTGAGCTTTGACGTCGCTGCGGGTGAGATCTTCGGGTTCCTCGGCCCAAACGGGGCGGGAAAGACCACCACAATCAAGATGTTGAACGGTCTCCTTCATCCGACGTCGGGTACAGCACGGGTGGCTGGCTTTGATGTCGTGAGACGCGCCAACGACGTCCGTCGCAACATCGGGTACATGTCTCAGCTCTTTTCGCTCTATGCAGATTTGACAGTTGCCGAGAACATCGAGCTCTTTGGTGGACTCTACGGCATTGCGGGATCCCGTTATCGAAGTAGGCGCGAGTGGATACTCGAGATGGCCAGCCTGAAGGATCACCAGGCGCGTCTGACTGGTGAATTGCCGCTTGGCTGGAAACAACGACTCGCACTTGGTTGCGCAGTGCTCCACGAGCCACCCATCCTCTTTCTCGACGAACCCACCTCGGGCGTCGATCCAGTGGCGCGGCGCAAATTCTGGGATCTCATAGACCAGCTAGCGGCTGACGGCACAACCGTGTTCGTCAGCACTCACTACATGGAGGAAGCAGAATACAGTCACCGCCTGGCGCTTCTGCACCGTGGTCGGCTCATTGCCCTCGACACCCCCGCATCGCTGCGTGCAGGGATGCACGATCCAATCCTGCAAGTAGAAACGGACGACGCGCCGAAGTCGGCTGAGGTTCTCCGTCAGGCCCCCGAGGTGTTGGAAGCATCTATGTTCGGGCGGGTAGTGCGCGTGGTCGTCGAGAACGAGACGGACGCCCGCGGATACATTCCCGCGCTCCTGCGTCGCGCTGGTAGAACTTGTGACAGGATCAATCGGGTACCGCCGTCGCTCGAGGATGTATTCGTCGCCCATGTACGGCGCGAGGGAGGTGCGGTCGTCGGATGAGTTCGACGCGACTGTATGCCATCGCACGCAAGGAGGTATTGCAGCTGCGGCGAGATCCTCGCAGCCTCATTCTCGCGTTTCTCCTCCCCGTGGCTCTGATCCTCTTCTTTGGATTTGCCATCACCTTCGACGTGAAGAATATCGAGCTGGCGGTTCTTGACCAGGATCGAACACGGCACAGCCGCCGCCTCGTGGAAGCGTTTGAGAGTTCTGGTTACTTCCGGGTCGTACGACAACTCGACAAGTCAAGCGAGGTGGAAGCAACACTAGACCGAAGTCAGGCGCGGATCGTACTGGTCGTGCCACCCGACTTCGCCCGCAACCTGGCTGCAGGCCGGCTCGCTCCTCTGCAGTTGCTGCTCGACGGCGGCGACGCCAATACGGCCACCATCGCACAGAACTATGCCGAGGCGATCGTGGCGAGGTTCTCCGCAGAGGTCCAATTGGACGGCGGCACAGTCCTGATGGGCGCTGAGGCCGAGTCGCGCGTCTGGTACAACGAGACCCTGGAAAGTGTAAACACGATCGTTCCGGGGCTCGTCGCCGTCATTATGTCCATTATCGCGGCCATGCTCACTGCCCTCACGATCGCCCGTGAGTGGGAGCGCGGCACGATGGAGCAACTCGCTGCAACGCCTGTGCACCGGCTCGAGGTCGTGCTCGGAAAGCTGATTCCCTACGTTGGCATCGGGTTGTTCGATGTAGGACTGGCTATCACAGCTGGTATTGTCGTCTTCGACGTGCCGCTGCGCGGCAACATCTGGCTGCTGGGAGTCCTCACACTGCTCTTTCTCATCGGCGCTTTGGGGCTCGGGATGTTCATCTCCGCTGCCCTGAAATCTCAGGTGCTTGCTACTCAGGTCGCCATGCTAGCAACGTATCTTCCGGCTCTGTTGCTCTCCGGCTTCCTCTTTTCTATCGCCAACATGCCCGTCGTGTTACGAGCGATCACACACATCGTTCCAGCACGCTACTACATCACAGTGACACGCGGAGTCTTTCTGAAGGGCGTCGGAGTGGATGTCTTGTGGATTCAGGCGGTGGCCATGATTGCTTTTGCCACAATCGGCCTGAGCCTCGCTACCCACATGTTCAAGAAAGAGATCGCCTGATGAGGATCTCCGGCCCCCGAGTGCGGGAGATGGTTCGCAAGGAGTTCCGCCAGATGTTTCGGGACCCTCGCATGAAGCCGCTCGTATTCGTCGCCCCGATCATCCAACTCGTGCTATTCGGCTACGCCGTGAACACGGATATCCGGAATACTGCAACCTTCGTCATCGATCACGATCGCACGGCGCAATCACGACGCCTTATCGACACCTTCTCAGCGACCGGTTACTTCGAGATCGTGGGCCACACCCAACGCCCCTCCGACCTCGTCGAAGCCCTCGACGCTGGGCGCGCTGTCATCGGCCTGGAGATCCCCGCCGGATTCGCCCGTGACCTCCTCGCCGGACGCGGCGCTCAAGTACAGGTCCTCGTGGATGGCACCGACTCCAACACAGGTACGGTGGCCCAGGGGTACGCCCTGCGCATCATTCGAGAATACGGGGCGCGGATGGCAAGGGACGAAGCTCGCCGGGGCGGGATCGATTTGCGCGTGCGAGCCTGGTACAACCCCGAACTCGAAAGCCGCGTGTATAACGTCCCCGCGGTGATTGGGATATTGCTGCTGCTCATGTGCCTGTTGCTCACCGCCCTCGCCGTCGTCCGGGAACGAGAGATCGGCACCCTTGACCAACTCATGGTAAGCCCCCTGCAACCCCTCGAGTTCATGTTGGGCAAGACCATCCCTGTGGCGATCATCGGGCTAATCGACCTCGCCCTCATTGTCTCAGTGGCTATTCTCTGGTTTGATATTCCTTTTCGGGGAAATCCATTCGCCCTAGTGTCGGCGGCGCTGCTCTACATCATCGCAGGTCTCTCTCTTGGCCTGCTCATCTCAAACATCTCAAAGACGCAGCAGGAAGCGTTCATGACGATGTTCATGTTCATTCTGCCGGGCATTATCCTCTCCGGCTTCTTTTACCCCGTCAGTTCAATGCCCACCGTGTTTCAGTGGATCACCCTGGCCAATCCGGTACGGCATTTCCTGGAGATCGTCCGGGGTGTCTTCCTGAAGGGAACCGGGTTCCCCGAGCTCTGGCCTCAGTACGTCACCTTGCTGGCGATGTCCATCGGTGGCTTGGGCCTTGCCACCGCGAGATTTGGGAGGTCCGTTTCGTAGGGTCCAGGGTGGAATGCTCCCCAGCCCGCCTGGCCGCTCCCCCTGAGCCGGGATCCACTCATTATTATTGAATGGTCAAAGCGTACTGCTTCCCCGGCAGCTTTGCCCCTCGAGCGTGCTCGGGATGTCGGCGCAACCGAGTCCTGCTGCACGGGAGCAGATGAAAGGACTTCCCTTGCATGTCCGTACGCTGCCCGAAGTGTGGGACACAGCATAGGCTGAGCGCCACCATTCCCCTTGAGGGACTCCTAGCCAGATGCACTAGCTGTGCGGCGGTATTCCGCATCGAAGCTCCGCAGGCAAGTGGCTACGGTGCCCCTCAGCAGCAACGCTCAGATGAGCCACTATCACAATCGCCGTCGCCTCCTGCCGAGTCGCCACGCGAGCCTGAAGCCGCAGCACCGGCACCAACGCCTTCATCTGAAGAAGTGGTGAAGGACGAGGAGGAGCGCGAAGCGACGGAGCCGGTCACGGTGTCCGGTCCAGGCGACCCACCCTCAACAACCGAGCGTGGTTCCCTGCCCGTGGCCTCCAAGCCCGACACTGTGGTGGAGCAACACACCGTCGACCCAGATTCTGCGAAGGACGTGCTTGCATTGGTGCTACGCGGTGAGCAGGAACGTCGCGAGATGATGTACCATGTGACACGAGAGATCTCCCGACTCCGAGAGGCCGTTGAGCAGCAACACGAACTCCTCGCCGAAGTGACCGAGCAAGTGTCGGACTACACCAAGAGGGTTGCCAGTGCCCTCACACCCCCACCGCTCTCCAGCTCGGAAGTGACATCCCAGGAGCTCAGCCAAGACGACTTCGGCCGGCTGCAGGAGCTCAATGCAGCCCTGAGCCGCGAACGCGAGGTGGTGGAGCGGCTTCGGAAGTCGAAGCTGGACCTAGAGCGGCGCACTGCAGACGCCGAAGCGCAATTGGAGGACCTTCGCAATCGGAGCTTGATCGACCGATTGCTGGGAAGACACGACGACTGATATCGCCTACGACCGGTGGCGCCTGGAACGTCGCCGGATGGTGCGGAGGCATTTGCTTCCGCGAGGTTTGACCGACCGCCGAGTGCTGGCCGCGATGGCGTCAGTCCCTAGGGAGCATTTCGTGCCCCCTGAGCTCATGGACCGATCCTACGCCGATCTGCCACTCCCCATTCCTCGTCGGCAGACCATCTCCCAACCGTACATCGTGGCGCTGATGACCTTTGAGGCGGGTCTCGGGCGAAATAGCCGGGTTCTGGAAGTTGGTACCGGCACAGGGTATCACACGGCCGTCCTCGCCAAGATCGCATTCCACGTCTGGAGTGTGGAACGATTGGAGGATCTGTCCAACAGCGCCGAGCGGCGTTTGAAAGAGCTGGGCGTCGACAACGTGACACTCATCGTGGGGGACGGGGCCCTCGGACACCCAGGCGCTGCACCGTACGACGCAATTGTAGTCACCGCCGCCTCTCCGGCCGCGCCGCAACCTCTGCTTGCACAACTTGCCGGCTACGGCCGACTCGTCATCCCGGTCGGTGATCGCATCGAGCAGATGTTGCGCATCTACCAGAACACGACACACGAAATCCGACAGTGGACCGCCGGCCCGTGTCGCTTTGTGCCACTCGTATCTCCGGTGGCATTTGATGCCGAGGTGTGACCGGGTGCAACGGCCATCCAGATCTTCACAAAGACACCAAGCCAATGGCGAGAGCCCACCATCACCGACGAAGTGGCAAACGTCTTCAGGCTCGAGGTGCAGCGCACCGGCCTAAAGGCCGTTGTGTCTCACGATTCGTACCTGATCAACCTCGCCTCACCTGACCCCCATCTTCGCAAACGGTCCATCAGGTGCTTCAAGGGCGAGCTCGAACGATGTCGCGCGCTCGGCATCCGCTTCGTCGTCACTCACCCGGGCAACTTCATCACAGCTCGCGCCCCAGGGCTACGCCGCAACGCCGCCGCATACGCGGAATGCCTCGCGGCTGTCCCGGGCCCGTCCATCCTCATCGAGACAACAGCAGGCGCCGGGACCTCCCTGGGGGCCCGCTTCGAAGAATTGGCCGAGCTGCGCCGGGCCCGCTTCGAAGAATTGGCCGAGCTGCGCCGACAGATACCCAGGAACCTCAAACGACGAGTCGGCTTCTGCGCCGATTCGTGCCACTTGTTCTCCGCCGGCTACGATCTCGTCAACGCGTGGGATGCTACCTGGCAAGCCTGGGATCGCATCATCGGCCTCCGCCACCTCAGGTGTGTCCACCTCAACGACTCGAAAACCCCTTTCCACTCACACCGGGACCGGCACGAGCTCATCGGTGAGGGGTCCATCGGAGCTGAACCGTTTCGGCGCTTCATGGGTGACGAGCGATTCGCCGAGGTGATCAAGATCATCGAAACGCCCAAAGGCAACGACCCGATCAAGAACGACAGAAAGATGCTTCGTCGGCTCAGAGCATACGGCCGTCGTCGTCGCTGAGAGAGGACACAAAAGACACGCCGTTTCGGTTATGAACACCGGGTCACCGACACGGCGCTGGTTTGTCTCCCATCCTGTTCACTCTAGCCGGCAGCATCCCTGCAGGCGGCCGTCCTCCGGCCGGCACGGCTTCCGTTGCTGGTGACCCCCCAGCACCCCTTGCCGGAGGGCCTGGCCGAATCATGGACAACCACCGCGCAGGGGAGTTATTGATAGAGCCTGACCTGAAAGGGAGCAATTGCCGAAGGCGGTGAGCGTCGGGATTGCCCACCGCTTGGGATACGGGGAACCAGATGACGGATCCGGCACTATATAACAGGGCCATGGTACGAGCCCCACTGACCTCTAAGACGTGTCGGTCGAGGACTACCCCAACCCTCATGGTGTTGCAGGTAGCGGCGGCCGTGTTAGTGCCGGTGCTCCACGCCCGTGCCGAGTCGAGGAATGACGGCAGGGCAATCGAAACGACCCACTCGAGCCAGTGCGCCGTCGTTCACTCCGAGGCCCGTTGCAGTTTTGGCGCCTCTGACGATACGATCGGAGCCCCCGCTCGTACGATTTCCATCAGCGCCCACTTCGGAATGGCTGCGAGGCCATCGCGGGCGCCAGGGTTTACCACCTCTTCCCCGAATCCCTCCGCCAACGGCATTCGCGCTCCCCCTCGCCACTAGCTGGTTAGCACTCACAGCAAGCGTTTCACCTCACGAAGCTCAGCGGGAGGCTTTCCAGCTGGACCAGCAGGAGGAAGACGTTACATGCGGGGGACGTTACCAATTATGGTCGCGGCGCTCATCGCCGCGCCGACCCAGGCACAACAAACACCGGCGGGACAAGACTCCCTGGCGGTGCAGCTTCGCGCATTGCAGAGGCGACTCGATTCGCTGGAGCGCGTGATCGCACAACTGCGAGCCGCGGAGCAGGATACCGTTGAAGCTGTCGACGAGCTGGCGGCCTTGAGGGCAGCTGCACAAGCCGCCGCCGGTGAGCGGGCGGAAGCAGGCCCCGATGCGGACGTTCCACAAACCAGCCGTACCCGCAACCTCCAGATTCTCAACCCCGAGATAAGCGTCACAGGCGATTTCGTGGGCACTTTCACGGCCCCCCAAGGTGAATCCAACAACGTCAGTGCCACCCCGCGGGAGTTCGAGTTCTCGTTCCAATCCGCCCTCGACCCCTACACGAGGACGAAGATTTACATCACGCACGAGCAGGATTTCGAGATTGCGGGATTTCCCGAGGAAGAAGGCGAAGAGGAGGAGCACGGCGGTTTTGAGATCGAGGAGGGGTACATGTATTGGGTTGGTCTGCCTGGAAACTTGGGATTGAAGCTCGGCAAGTTCCGCCAGGAGATCGGCCTCTATAATCGGTGGCACACACACGCGCTGTTTGAGGTGGAGCGTCCGCTGGCAGCGATGACATTCCTGGGAGAGGACGGGCTCATTCAGGCCGGTGCGGCAATCACCCTGCCATCCCTGACGCTGGGACCGGCCACGCAAACAGCAACGGTGGAAGTGGCGTTGGGAGACAACGAAGCACTCTTCGAGAACAGCAACGAGATGACCTACCTCGGTCGATTGCAGAGTTTCTGGGACTTGGGCCCGAGCAGCTATCTGCAATTTGGAGCTACCGGCGTGTACGGCCAGAACGATGAAGAGTTCCTCACCTCGCGCCTGCTGGCCGTGGATTTCTCTTATCGCTGGACGCCCGCGGGGCGGGCCCTCTATCGGGATTTCCAGCTCAAGGGCGAGTGGTATTTCGTCGAAAAGGATTTCGAGTTAACGGAAGAGACCGGGAACGGTGCGTACCTTCAGGCAAACTTCCGCGCGTCGCGTCGCTGGATCTTGGGAGTGCGCGGAGATTACCTCAATGGGTTCGGTAACGAACCCAAGATCTTCCAGCTGGCACCCAGCATTTCGTGGTGGCAGTCGGAGTGGGTACGATTACGGCTTCAATACAATATGCTGAAGCCGCAGGGAGGAGGCGGGAACCATACAGTTCTCTTCCAAGCTGTCTGGGCGGTAGGCCCACACAAACATGAGACGTATTGAGACTTCTTCTCGGTCGCGGGTCTCAGGGACCTACGTCGCCGTGAAGGCGGCGAGGAGATGGCCCTCCGCCGAGCCGAGTTGACCGACTGCCCGCTCCGCTGGTTCGCTGGAGGGGGCTCCGGAAGGAGAGAAAGGATGCAGCACGCAGCTACCGACCGCGCACCGATCAAGCGACACACCCTGGCCGCCGCTTTGTTGATGCTGCTTGTGTTGACAGTGCTCCCACAGTTGGCACTGGGAGCGCAAGAGAGGCTTCGTGTTGTCACGACGCTCCCCACCTACGCCGCCATCGCGCGGGAGGTCACCGGGGATCTAGCGGAAGTAGATGCAATCGCGAGGGGAGATGAAGATGCTCACTTCGTGAACCCGCGCCCGAGCTTTGCGGCGATGCTCCAGCGAGCGGATCTCTTCGTCACAACGGGGCTCGACCTCGAGTTGTGGGTTCCGGCCCTTCTGGATCGCGCCAACAACTCCAAGGTCGATGATGGCGGACCTGGCAACGTCGTCGCGTACTCAGGAGTAAAGCTGCTGCAAATTCCGGAAAGCGTATCTCGAACGGGCGGCGATGTACACGTGTTCGGAAATCCGCACGTCCACACCGACCCGATCAACACCATCATTGTAGCCCGAAACATCTTTAACGGGCTCCGGCGGGTCGACCCGGAAAACGTCGCGACATACGAGGCGAACCTCGAGCGTTTCGAGGACCGCATTATCAGCCGCCTCTTCGGCGAGCAATTGGTGGAGATGCTGGGTGCGGAAACACTCTTCGAGCTGGCGAAAGACTACCGGTTCATGGATTTCGCACGGGAGCAGACCTTCCAGGGAAAGCCCCTAACTGAATACCTCGCCGGGTGGCTCGGCCAGGCGGCCCCTTTCAGGGACCGCCGCATGGTGTGCTATCACAAGAACTGGGCTTACTTCAGTGCCCGCTTCCGTGTCGAGTGCTCCATGTACGTTGAGCCGAAGCCGGGAATCCCCCCGACCCCGGGACATGTCCGCGAA
>JBDHDY010000098.1:0-9109 GCA_039591275.1 Gemmatimonadota bacterium
GTGAAGAAGTGGGCGTGTACGTCAATCAACAAGTGCGAGCGACCTCATGCATGGCTGCCTCAATGCGATCCACGATGTCATCGATAATCGCTTCCGTGTGGGCAAGACATACGAAGTTGTAAGCGTTGCGCTTGAATAGGAGCCCACGCTCCGCACAACGTGCCGCAAGCGCGGTAGACATGTTCTCATCGGTGCACGAGAGATAACAGAACTCCGGCACTCCTCGCACCTCATTGATTATTTCGGGGAAGCGGCCGGCAATTGCCTGCAACCCCTCGTAGAGTCGCATCCCAGTTGACGCCAAGTGCGAGGGGACATCCTCCTGCTCATAGACATCGAGCACTGCGTCTGCCGCTGCAAGGCTGATGAACTCTGTGGCGAGTGTCGAGGATATCCAGGTCGCTGTCGCAGCCTCCATCAAGTTTCGGGGACCACACACGGCCGCCAAGGGAAGACCGTTACCCAACGCCTTGCCGAGCACCGTCAAATTCGCATGGAACCCATACCTTGTGCCGGCACCACCCAGCCCGAGTCGCAGGCCTGTTTTGATCTCATCCAAGACGAATACCGCGCCCGTCTCTCGCCCAACGCGGTTCACTGCTGCCACCCACTCCGCACTGGGTGGCGCATCCACAACCGGCTCTACGATCAGTGCCGCCAAACCACTAGCCGCAGCCACGGCTTGCTCGAGTGCGGACACGTCGTTGAAGGGAATGTCCGTCCCGATCTTCTGCAAAGCCGAGGGTACACCGATGCTGTCATGGATTGTATCGAGCCAACCGTGATAGCCGCACCTGATGAGACTCTCGCGTCCGGTGTGCACGCGCGCAATGCGCACAGCGGCCGAGACCGCCTCCGCACCCGTTTTGAAGAAGCGAACTCCCTCACAGTTCGGCACGATGGCTGCAAGGCGCTCAGCCAGTCGGTCTTCCAGCACCGGTGGAAGCGGTCCAACACCGCCTTGCCGCACCGCGCGCTCTACCGCCGCGACGACTCCCGGGTGGGCGTACCCCAACGACACGGCGCCGAGTGCCATGATCGTGTCGAGATATTCTCGACCGTCCGCGTCCCACACGCGGCAGCCTTCGGCCCGCACCATCTGCTGCGGCACACCGGAGTGATTCCCGAAGAGCGCTGCGGGCCGCTTGCTTGCGGTGGACGTATATCCCGGAATCACGATCGACGCCCGCTTCGCTCCAAGTAGTGCATCACCTCCAAGCACATGGCTCGCAACAACCCCGCCTCCCTTCCATCCAATGGTGTACGATGAACGACCTCCCGAAGCGTACGCATGATATGCTCCGGGTTGCGGCCCTTGAAGAAGTCGACCGCATTGAGTGCATGCTCAGCGTCGTGGAAGAGGATCTCGAGTTGCTTGTGTGTCGCCGGGGGAGCCTCGCGTCGAGGATGCTTGAAGGGAGGTAGGTCCGCCACGCTGAATAACTCGTACAACATGACGGTAGCGGCTTGGGCCAGGTTCAGCGACATGTACTCGTCCACCGTGGGTATGGTCACAATACGGTGACATCGATCGAGGTCCGCGTTGGTCAACCCCTTGTCCTCGCGGCCGAACAGCAATGCTGCGCGCTCCGGTGCGGCGATGTCGCGCAGTTCCCGAGCCGCATCGCTGGGACGTTGCACATTGCGCTTCACGGCCCGCCCTCGCGCCGTGAGTCCCGCCACGTGGGTGCAATCGGACAACGCCTCATCCAACGACTCGAAGATACGCACGCGCTCCAGGACATCCCCGGCTTTGTGAGCGATCCCCTCGATGCGCATCGGCGAAAAATCCGCCGGTGAGACGAGCCGAAGATCGCGTAACCCGAAGTTGTTCATGGCCCGGATCACCACAGCGATGTTGACGATGTTCTGCGGCTGGTTCAAAACCACAGCTACGTTCACGAAACCTCCGCTATCGCAGCGACATCCGGTGACTCCCGATCGCCCTTGAGATATACCCAGCCGCCGCCACCAGCGAGCGCAAGTTGCCCCGCGCGGCGCTCTCTGTCCGGCTTCATCTCGTTGACCACGACATTCACGGCAAAGCGCTCGCCCGTCACGAAATGCTCCCCGGCCTCATAAACCGCTAGCACCCGATACCCTCCGGACGTCCGGCACCACTCACCACTCAACTCCTCCCCGCGGTCCACAGTGCCGCCAACTGGCCGGACCCGGACTTTCTGTGCCCCCGTTTGCGGCAACACGAGATAACCGCTCCACCCCGCAAGGCCGATAAACAATTGCACACCGTCTGCGTGTATATCCGGATTCTCGTTATCCAACATTGGATCAGGAGCATCAGCCGCACGAAACACCAGATCGGGCTTGCGCACCTCAACAGCAAAGTACAGAGCGCTGCCAAAGGCGCCCAGACCCACGTGTGCTGCCAGCTCCTGCTCGCCGGGATACTCTTCCTCTGAACGGCGATATTGAGCGGCGCCAAGCCAAACCACCGCGTCGGATGGAAACGGCTCGAGACCCTCTTCGAGCAGCGGGGGGCCCTCGAGCAACGCGCACCGGACTATGGGCGGTGCGTAGCGTAATTGCTCATGGGGTTCCGGCTCCGCAAGCGCGCCCCCCAGTGATGTGACGATCCCCCCCGGCTCGGTGATCTCGACCCCCGATTCGTCCAGCCGAAAGGTCTGTGACACTCCGCCGCAAATGACCCGCACCTCTTCACCGGCAACCTCCACCTTCTCTACCGACGCCGGTGATGTGGTGTAGACCTGAACCCAACGCCCTGAGCCGGAAGCCCGCCGGACATAGAACGTCAAGGCCTCCGACTCACCGAAATCGAGCGTCGGCGGCCCGAGCCCACGCCCGACGAAGATCGACTCAGCGTCGCGCGGCGCCAGGTGAATTTCCAGGGTCTCGTCTCCACGTGCGGCTGTGAGCCGCTCCGGATGCCGGCTGAGCTCAGTCATACCGCCTACAGCATCGTAGCCACCCGCTGCACTGACGGTTGCCTCTGAGCCATTCGTGACCGACGCTCCTCGATCCATGGTCAGCGAGCCGAGCGGGTGAAGCGGCAGGTCGACGATGACGTCCTCGGGAGCGGTCACGTCAACCACATCGAGGACGTACTCGCTCCCCACAATCACCGCCCGCCGGGCCAACGTGCCGACTCCAAACAGATCAGCTGCGGTGGCGCGGCACCAGCCCCACCGATCTGATAACGCAAAAGAAGAACACCACGCATGCGCACCCCGGTGCTGGCCGTCGTTTGCCTTAAGCGGTGCGTTGTGCGCGAGAGCCGAACGATACCAGAAGAGCGACGGCGAAACGTACGAACCCGTTCCGAGGTCAGCGAACCAGGGCACGTCCCAATACAGCGTAAGATGCAGGCGATCTGGATGTCCGTGACCGAAGCCCGTGCCCCCGCCCTCGAGGGCGACGTAACAGTTCTGAGAGGGGCGCAACACAGCCGGCCCTGGGGGCGCCACGAGTGCGGAGCGCGTCTGCCACCCGGCCTCATCGGCATCGGGATGTCGTGCCCTCATCCAGCTTAGCGCGCGCCACCCGAGCTGACGGCGACTCACTCGGCTGGCGGGGCGGTTCTGCTCCACTTCCGCTATTTCTTCCAATCCGACATCCGGTGCATTGGGCGCCTCGGCACGGTAAATCGCGCACAGGATACTCTCGAGGCGATCATCACCCGTGCGATTCAATCCCTGCTCCCACAACTCGGCGAACCGTGGCTGCAGTAGGGAGACACCGTAAGGAGAATCACCACGGGCCGGCAGCGTGAGATCCGGCAGAACAACGGCGAGGGGAGAACTGTACATTCGCGCAAGACGATCGCCCGATGTTTTTCGCTGGTACAGGTCGATCCCTTCCGTTCTGAGAAGCTCAGCCGCGAGCGCAAAGCCGCGCAACGCGAAGAAATGGTAGTTCTCACCTTCGTGCCACCGTCCTTCCTCCGAGACCGCTCGCTCTAACTGCGCTATGAGCCCGTGATTCCCCTCAACGGCCTCCTGGACTAGCGCACGAACGCCGAGCCAGCGCCCGGCCGCAACGAGAGCCGTGTTGTTCCACACCTGTCGGTTGGACCAGCCTTCGTCGAAAGACGCGATGATGGCCGCGGACTCTTCCACCATCTCGCGGACGCTTTCCCACCAGGCACCGTCGAGGTCCCCCCCACCCGACGCTTGCTCGACGAGCGATGCTGCTATCACAACTTGAGCGAGCCAGATGGATTCCAGATACGTCGAGAAGAAGAGTCGCGTGGGCCCGAGAACGTTGTCACGATTGGGATAGGTCCTGTACCGCTCTGCATAGGACGTCAGAATGTGGCGAGCGTGAGCGGCTGCTCCCTCGAACAGCCCGAGGGTATCGAGCAGCGCAAGTTGGATGGCGCGCTCCGTAAGCCAGATGTGGTAACGCCAGATCCACGCTCTGTGGTGTCGTTCCCCCTGGTACACACGACCACACGTCCCGCAAGTATGGTGCTGAGGACTCAACGGATCGAAAGACAGGCGCGATCCGTCATCGGTGCACACACCACCGTCCTTGGAGAGAAGGGCCTTGTACTCGGGAATGACGATTGGACGCTGAACGACGGGCTCCAACAAACCAACCAACCGCGTCCCCAGCGCTCGTAAGTCTGCGTGAGATGAAATATCAGCTCGGCGAGCGGTTAGCTCAGCCGCCGTCGTTATCGGCATCGTCGTCGGTCCGTCGACTCTGCACGCCCTCGAACTCGAAACGCCACTGAAGCAAGCGACCAACACCAGCCGTCACAGCCTCCTCGACCGCCTGTCGCCGATCTGCAGGAAACAACACCAACATACATCCTCCCGCCCCCGCGCCCGTCGCCTTGACTCCCCAGGCACCGGCTTGGCGGGCCGCAGCTTCGATTCGCTCCATTGTGTCCGTCTGAATCGTGGCATCGAGGCGTTGCTGCTGGCTCCAGTTTTCATCGATCAGACCGGCGAGCCCGTGCCAGTCTCCCGATTCGAGTGCCTCGCCAACTGGTTTGACGACATCGCGGATCGTCGCGATGGCATCCGCCACTTCTCGATCGCCATCGAGGTAGGCGTGCCACACGCGCCGGTGGGTCTCCGGCGAAAAATGTGATTGCCCGGTGTACACGATCAGCAGGTGCTCTTCGAGATCAGTTGCCGCCTCCTGAGAAACGTGAAGCCGATTGGCCTGCACGCCAGCGCCACCACCAAACGTGAGTCCGAGAAAGCCGCCCAGCGCCGCGGCATATTGGTCCTGGCGCCCACCATCGAGTTTGAGCTCGGCCGTTTCGAGGAGAAAAGCCATCTCGGCGATCTCCGCTGCGTCCAGCGTCTCCTCCCGGCAGCGGGCGAGCGTCGCAAGCAGCGAAACGTCCAGGGATCCGGATGCTCCCAGGCCAGATCCGGGCGGCACATCGGAGCGAGTCACGATCTCCACGCCACCGTTCACCGGCAGCATCGTCAGTGCCGCCTTGTGCAGATCCAGCTGTCCGTCGTACGTCATGACGGTCCCCGCCGGTGCCGTCACAGCCTCTCCGATGTCGTCCGCGCGGAGCGCAATGCGGTTGCCACCAATGCGGCATCGCACGCGGGTGAAGAGAGAGATCGCCGCGTTCACCACAGCTCCCCCCTTCGTGTCGGCAAAGGTGGGTACGTCGGACCATCCCCCTGCGAAATCGATGCGCACCGGCGCCTGGGTCTCAATGTTCAACGATTGCCCTCCTCATCGGCAATCCACCAATCTGCCAGCCCGGCAAGCTCGCCGCGAAGATCCAGCTGCACTCCACCGATCCGTCGGTTCATCCCCTGTACACCCCGGGCGTGGTACAGCCACGTAGTCGGCAAATCCCGAGACAGTATGCGTTGTGCCTCGCGCCACGCCTCCGCGAGTTGGGCTTCGGTGGTCGCCTCGCGGGTCTGGCGCACGAAGGCATCAAAGGATGCGCTCACGTAGCCTGGGTACGCGAGAGGGCCCGGATTCACCCCGTCGAACATAGCGGCCACGTGCCCCAGGGACAGGTTGCCGGGGATCCCCGTCACAAGGGCATCAAAATCGCGTTCGGGGCCCTGCGCCACTGCAAGGAAGGTGGCGAGCTCGAGCTGCCGAATGCGAACGATGACTCCCAACTCGCGCATCTGGGCCTGAATCATCTGTTCGAGCGCATTGTCGGCAGTCCCAACAGTGAGCAGCTCGAACTCGAGTCTGCGCCCCGCGCGCACACGGATGCCATTGCCTCCCCGTCTCCACCCCAACCCATCCAGGACATCTTCTGCCGCATCGGGGTCATACGGGACGGGATCCGGGCGTTCAAACCATGGATGGTCGGGGGAGACGGGACCGTCAGCGACGGCTCCAAAGCCATAGAGATATGCTTGAACCATCAACTCACGATCCAGCCCATGGGTGAGGGCCCGTCGCAAGCGGGCGTTGTTGAAGGGCTCGCGCCGGAGATTCCACGCCAACGCATAGGCGAACTGCACCGGATAATCCACCACGTGGAGGCGCCGGTCCGCTTGCACGAATGAGGCGTGAGCCGGATTGATACCGGCAAAGTCCAGCTCTCCCGAGGTCAGTGCGGCCAACTTCGTCGCGGCTTCGTCAACTACCACCACCACGAACCGGTCGATCCTGGGAGGACCCAATCCCTCCGGGAAGGCAGCGAAGCGGTGAAACACCCAACGTTGGTTGGGGCGATATTCTGCAAACTCGAACGGCCCGTTGCCCACCGGCTGTAAGTTGAAGGGAGCAGAGCGGACTTCGCCCGGCGTCAGGCCGGCGAACCGATGGCGCGGCAGGATGGCAAGATCCGTGAGCACGTCTGGAAATCTCGGCTGAGGCCGAGAGAAGCGCAGCTGCACGGTGAAGGAATCTCGTTGCTCCACCGCCAACACCGCGCTCAGATCGCTAGCCCGGGGAAACGCCACGGCGGGGTGGCTCGCCATCTGGAGGGTCCACGCCACGTCGGCGGCGGTTGTCGGGATGCCGTCGTGCCATCGCACATCCCGCCGCACGTGAAAGGTGAGGTTCGTTCGGTCAGCGCTCCAATCCCAACTTGCCAGCCGCGGCTGCGGCCGGAAGGCGCTGTCGTACGACGCAAGAGTCAGGAAGAGCACGTGAGCCTGCACCTGCCTGGCAAGAGGATGGACGGCAACCAACGGATTGATGGATTGGAGATCCGCGCCAGACGCGAGAAAGACCGTCTTCTCGGGAACCGACGGCTTTGTGACGCATCCGGCCATGAGCAGGACGAGCCAGTACCGTAACGCGTGTCGAGCCCGTGCGCTTGACGTGTGGTCATGAATCGATAGAACGTTGCCCATGTTCCACAGATTCCTGATGCGGGCGGGCCTCGGAGTCGGCCTGGTCTTCGCGGTCGTCACCGCAACGTTTGTGCTGATCAATCTGGCTCCCGGAGATCCCGTTCGCTTTTGGGTGGCGCCGGGGGCCGGTGAGGCGGAGCTTGCAGTGGCCCGGCAGGCCCTGGGGCTAGACCGGCCACTCCTCGTCCGATACGGCGCGTGGCTGATCAACTTTGCGCGGGGTGAATGGGGAATCAGCCTCGCACAACAACGGTCAGTGGCCCGCATCATCGTCGACGCTCTCCCGCACACGATCGTGCTCTCCGGTGCCTCTCTCATCCTCACCTACCTGGGTGGGATTCTCATCGGAGCATTTCAGGCTGCCCGCCGTCGTTCGGCGTGGGACACTACAGTGACCGTGACGAGCTTGATCGTCTACGGTATGCCCGCATACTGGCTCGCCATCATGTTGGTACTCACGTTCACCTATGCTTCCGCCCGCTACGGCTGGCCAGGGTGGCTGCAGTTCCCCGCTCTTGGCGTAGCATCTCTCGACGCCGACTTCCTTTCGCCCTGGGGGCGGGCGGTGGATCGTGTGAGACATCTCGCCCTCCCTATGATGACCCTGGCGGCCATCGGCGTCGCAGGCACCTCACGATTCATCCGCGGGGCGGTCCTCGAGGTCCGCGGGCTGGAATATGTGCGCGCCGCCAGAGCACGAGGACTTACGCACCCGGCCATCGAGAGGCGCTACGTGCTGCGCAACGCGCTACTGCCGGTGATCACACTACTCGGGCTGTCACTCCCCGCTCTCTTCTCGGGAACGGTGTTCGTCGAGGTGATCTTCGCCTGGCCCGGCATGGGGCGTGAAATATGGTCTGCTGTCGCCTCCCGTGATTATCCGGTCGTCATGGCCACCACGGCCATTTTCGCCGCACTCGTGGTGACGGGAAACCTGCTTGCGGATGTGCTGTACGCGATCGCTGACCCGCGCCTTCGGCGGGAGGAGTCGTGACAGCACTCCAGTCACTTCGCCGGGATCGCAGGGCGGTGGGAGCAGCAGCCGTGTTGCTGACGCTCGCCTTCGTTGCAATGCTGTCTCCATGGATCGCCCCCACCGACCCGTTCGCGCAACATGACATCCTGCGTACGAGGTTTCTCCCGCCGTTCGGAACCGGACCCGACGGCGTGTTCCACCTGCTTGGGACCGACCACTTCGGGCGCGACGTGCTTAGTCGGCTGATGCACGGTGCGCGCATCTCGATGACCGTGGGATTCCTTTCCGTCGCCGTATCGGTTTTGCTGGGTTGTACAGTCGGTATTGCCGCGGCCGTCGCGGGCGGTGCCGCTGAACGCCTACTCATGGCCGTCACCGACGCCATGCTGGCAATGCCCCGGCTCGTGCTCCTGCTGGCTCTCGTGGCGATCTTCGAACCAAGCTTGCTACTCGTGATCATGGTGATCGGTTTCACGGGTTGGATGGGCATCGCCCGGCTCGCCAGAGCCGAAGTCAAGGGGTTGCTCGCCCGCCCGTACGTCGATGCGGCGCGGGCAACGGGTATTTCCCTTGGCGGCCTGTTGCTCAGACACGTTCTTCCTAACGCCATGACCCCGGTCATCGTGGCAGCCGCGCTTGCCGTGGGCAACGCCATCACTCTGGAGTCCGGGCTCTCGTTCCTCGGTCTCGGGGTTCCACCACCTGCTCCGTCCTGGGGCAACATGATCGCGGGAGGTCGTGAGGCTTTGGTTCACGCTCCATGGATTGCGGTGCTTCCGGGGATCGCCATCGTTGTGGCGGTGATTGCGTCAAACTTGTTGGGCGACGGTTTGCGCGATGCTCTGGATCC
>JBDHDY010000099.1:0-9057 GCA_039591275.1 Gemmatimonadota bacterium
CGTAACGCTCGATGCACAGAAACGATATCTGGCGGGTCACCGCTTTGACTATCAGACCGAGAATTTTGTGGCGTCGTTTGGCGAGACGGTGCTGTACGCGGCCAGCTCGGGAATTCAACTGCGTTTCTTGAACCCGCTGGAGTTCCTCTTTGCGAATCGGTCGGCTCTTCCCGTCGACATCGAAGAGAATGTGATGCTGGAGGCGCAAGTGTGGTATCGCTGGCGGGGATTGGAGTTCTTCGTAGAGGCGATGCTCGACGACATCGACATCGATCCACCAGCCGGCGAGGATGCGGCCCCTACACGTTATGGCTTCTTTGTGCAGCTGCGTGCGAACGACATCGTCGCGCCGGCGGAGATCGTGCTCGCGTATCGCCAGGTATCCTCATTCGCCTATCGCACGAACCGCCGGGTAGACCGGTATCTGTTTCTGGACCAGGGGCTTGGGGATCCATTCTCCGACTATGACCGAGTGTCAGGGGCCATAGATCTTTTCCCGCCAGTGCGTGGACTGCGCGTCACCCCCACCCTTGTGTATCAGCGGCAGGGTGAAGGTGACCTGCGAGCCCCCTTCCCGGTTGCGTATGAGGATTTTCGTACGAGCCCGAACTTGTTCCTCGGCACCACCGAGAAGACCTTGCGTGTTGCCCTCGCCGGCCGGTACCAACCGAATCGCTATGTCTGGGTGGCCTGGGATGCCGGACCGAATTTCGTCCGAGAAGCGGATCACGTCGTCGGCAACAACTCGACCGATTTCTCAGCTGTGGCTGCGATCGGCTTGACCCTGGATTTACCGATCGCGAGAAGCCCCTGAGGGCCTTGCTGCAAGATTGACGTGTGCCATCGAGTAGTCGCACATTCGGATTCAATGCGGCACCTCTACATCCACATACCGTTTTGCAGACGACGCTGCAGCTATTGCGACTTCGCGATTGCCGTGCGAAAGCGAGTCCCGGGCGAATGCTTTGTGGATCGGATCGCGAGCGAATACCGGCTTCGATGTAACCACAGGGATGCCGTTGCTGGACCACTCGAGACGCTCTACCTCGGGGGTGGGACACCCTCCCTGCTGAGTACCAAGCAAGTGGCAGAGTTGGTAGCCTCGGTTACGGTGAGGCCGGGCTTTGGCGACGCCCAGCCCGAGATCACATTGGAAGCCAATCCCGAGGACGTGACTCCGGTGGTGGCGGAGGAGTGGATGGCAGCCGGGATCACGCGAGTGTCACTGGGACTGCAGTCGTTGGACGATGGTGTGTTGAAGTGGATGCATCGCACACACACCGCTGCCCAAGGTCTCGAGAGCCTGGACGTCCTGCGCCGCTCGGGAGTCCCCTCGATCTCGGTCGATGTCATCTTCGGGTTGCCGACGCCGCTCTCCGGGGATGTGTGCCAAGCTCTGGAGCGCCTGCTGGATTTCGAACCTGACCATATTTCCGCTTACGGTCTTACGGCCGAGAAGCGTACTCCCCTCCATCGGTGGATTGGGCGGGGTGAGACGTCTCTCCCGCCGGAAGGACTATACGCGGAGGAGTTTCTGCGCGTTCACGAACTGCTCACCACGAGGGGGTTCGAGCATTACGAGGTCTCGAATTACGCCCGCCCGGGTCATCGGAGCCGCCACAACCAGGCCTATTGGAGTGGTGTGGACTATCTGGGGCTGGGGCCCTCGGCGCACAGCTTCATCGGTGGAGAGCGACGGTGGAACCTCTCGGCTTGGTCAGCATACGAGCAGGCAGTGGCTCGGAACCTAGATCCTGTAGAAGAGGGCGAGCGCCCGGGGCCCGAGCTGCGTTGCCTCGAGCGGCTGTACCTGGGATTGCGAACAGCGGATGGCGCCAGCCTCCACGACTGCGGTCCGTTGAACCATCGGTTTCTCCAGGAAGTAGTTGGGGCGGGGTGGGTGACGGAACTCGGTGACCGCGTTCGGCTCACGCCGGAAGGGTGGCTGCGCTTGGACCAGATCGTGACTGCCTTGACCACCTCCGTCGAAGGTGGCTAAATTGCTGGCGCCATTTGACTTGAGTTATGTCGACCGATCTAACGGAGCGCGAGCGTAAGGTTCTGGAGGCTGTAATCCAGACCTACGTCGAAACCGCCGAACCGGCGGGATCCCGGACCATTGCTAAGCGATATCAGCTCGGGGTGTCAGCGGCGACGATCCGCAACACCATGAGCGATCTCGAGGAGCGGGGGTACCTATACCACCCCCACACCTCCGCCGGACGCATTCCCACCGATCTGGCCTACCGGGTCTACGTCGACCGGTTGATATCGCCGTCTGAGATCACCGAGTCGGAGGAAGTCACGCTCCGGCGGGAGCTTGGGACGGGGCACAACGCCATTGAAGACATTCTGAGCAAGGCCGCTGAAGTGCTCGGCGTGTTGACTCATGAACTCGGCGTGGCGGTGGCGCCGTCATTTGACGAAGCCGTGCTCGACAAGCTGGAGCTCCTGCAGGTTTCCGGCGATCGGCTGTTGATGGTCCTCGTGCTTCGCAGCGGTGCTGCCCGCACTATCTTCGTAGAGGCCTCCAGCGTGCTCCCGGTAGAAGCCATTGCCACGGTCTCGCTGGTCCTCAATGAACGCCTGACGGGTCTGACGCTTCGCGAGATCCGCACCACGTTGCGTGATCGGCTGAGGGATACGAGGGCTGGCGTCGGCGAGCAAGAACTGCTCAATATCTTCGTCGAACAGGCCGATCACATCTTCGACGTCGCCGCCGCCGGTGGGTCGGGTGTGATGCTCGGAAGCACGCAGATGCTGGCGAACCAGCCGGAGTTCAGCTCGAAGCAGCGCATGCGGACACTCCTCGAGATTACGGAACAGCGGGACCTCCTCCAAGACGCGATTCTGGCGAGCGAAAACAGAGGGCTTAGCGTCACGATCGGTGGTGAGAACTCCGATCCAAAGCTCAATTCCTTCACGCTCGTCACTTCGACCTATCAACACAAAGGTGTCTCGGGCGTCATCGGCGTGATGGGGCCAACACGGATGCCCTACAATAAGATCATCGTGCTAGTCCAGCACACGAGCCGCCTTGTAGGTGGCCTACTCCGATGACGAAGTTGGTGAGAGAGTAAGAGGCCCCAGAACTTCACATGCCGCGTGACTATTACGACGTCCTCGGGATCCCTCGAGACGGTTCCCAAGCCGACATCAAGAAGGCCTATCGGCGGTTGGCGATGGAGTATCACCCCGACCGCAACGACGGCGGTAAGGAGGCCGAGGCGAAGTTCAAGGAGGCTACCGAGGCCTACGAAGTCCTGCGCGATCCCGAAAAGCGGGCTCAGTACGACCGCTACGGGCACGCCGGACTCAAAGCCGGGGCGGGCGGGTTTGGCGGCTTCCACCCCTTCGATCTCTCGGAGGCTCTCAGCGTCTTCATGCGGGACTTTGGGGGAATGGGAGGACTGGATGCCCTCTTCGGTGTGCGGCAAGGGTCCCGCCGCGATCGGCGCCGTGGCCAGGATGTACGGATCACGCTCCGCCTGACGCTCGCGGAGGTGGCGAAGGGTGCCAAGCGGACGGTGAAGCTACGAACGCTCGAGCGGTGTTCGACGTGCCGAGGCACCGGATCGAAGGGGAACGACAATCCTGCCAGGTGTCACACCTGTGGTGGATCTGGCGAAGTGCGACACGCCACGCAGTCCTTGTTCGGCAACTTCGTCTCGGTCTCTCAGTGTCCGACCTGTGACGGCGAGGGGACTGTTATCCGCAACCCGTGCGAGGCGTGCCGTGGCGATGGTAGGGTGCGGGGCGACAAGATGGTGGAGATCGAAATTCCTGCTGGGGTATCGCCGAACAACTACCTCACGTTGCGAGGAAAGGGGGGTACGGGGCAGCGGGACGCTGCGGCGGGCGATCTCATCGTAGCCTTGGAGGTCGAAGATGACCCGGCGTTCGAGCGGCACGGAGATGACCTCGTGTACGATCTTCCCGTTTCATTTAGCCGGGCGGCTCTCGGTCACGAGATCGAGGTGGCGACACCCCTGGAAGAGGTGATCGTCAAAGTCCCGCCGGGCACGCAGGCTGGATCTGTGGTCACGTTGGGTGGTAAGGGGCTTCCGTCTCTGAGCCGGGGAGGGCGTGGTGATCTACATGTGCGGATTCAGGTTTGGACGCCGACGCATCTGACGGATGAACAGCGGGCCCTCTTCGAAGAGCTGGCAGAACACGAGGGCGAGCCGCCAGGCGATGAGAGCCTGGGTCGGCGATTCTGGAACCGAATGAAAGAAGCATTGGGGAGCTGAGTGGTGTCCGACTGTTTGTTCTGCAAGATCGGCCAGGGTGAAGTGCCAGCCGACACCGTCCGGGAGGACGATCGATTCGTTGCCTTTCGGGATATCGATCCCCAGGCGCCGACCCACATTCTCGTGATCCCGCGAGAGCACATCGCCTCACTGAACAACGCGGCCGATGCCGAGCTGGTCGGCAACCTCGTCTTGTTCGCCAGGGACGTCGCTGGGAGCGAGGGGATCCATGATGCCGGATATCGGGTAGTCCTGAATACAAATAGTGATGGGGGGCAGACGGTCTTTCACATTCATGCCCACCTCTTGGGAGGAAGGGCGCTTGGATGGCCCCCGGGGTAGGGGGACGGACCCTTGATTGAGGCAGAGGGTCGGCCTAAGTTCGGGGATCAGTGGCAGTTGCAGCAACGCCGCGTCTGGAAACCGCACGCGCATCCGTCGAAAGAGGTGATTCGTCAATGTCGGAAGTGATCATCCCAGAGGATGAGAGCTTCGAGAGGGCGCTCAGACGTTTCAAGAAGAAGTGTGAGAAGGCTGGGATCTTGTCAGACCTTCGGAAGCATCGCCACTACGAAAAACCCAGCGAGCGGCGCAAGCGAAAGATCAATGCGGCACGCCGCAAGTATCGGAAGGTGATCAGATCCCGCTAATCGTGCCCATCGGGATGATTGCTCCCCGACTGTTGACGCTTCAAGTTCCACTCGAGCAACACATGGTGAGTGATGCTATGGTGCCGCCTGACGCAAGCTGGCTTGGGTCCGGCCGGGGCCACGTGAGTGCGTCACAGGTCGCGGCGGATGGTCTTGCCCAGGATGGCGCACCGCCAGCATGACTCGGTTGAGCGGCAGTGTAGTCGAGAGGGGGTGCGGGTGACTGAGGTCACCAGCACCCCTTCCTCATTGTCCCCGGTGAGCGGCCTGGAGACGTTGCACCAGATCGAGTTACCGCGTGCACTTGAGGTAATTTCTCAACACGCCGTGTCGCCAGCCGGTGCAGAGCGCGTTCGGCAACGCGAACCTGCGGGGTGCGTTGAGTCCGTCCGGGAGGAGCTCGCGACCGTGGCCGAACTCGCCGACGTCCTCGCGGCCGGTGACGGCTTCCGACCGCTCGCGCTTCCTGACATTCAACCGAGCCTCGAGCGTCTCAGTGTTTCGGGGAGTGTCTTGGAAGGTGGAGAATTGGCTCAAATCCACCGCGCGCTATGTGGAATGCGCGAGGTCCGCGATGAGCTCACCCGGCTTGCGCCCGAAGCCCCGCGCACCGCTGCCCTCAAGGTCGAACTTCCGCCCAAGCAATTTGAGTCTCGCCTCTCCGCCGCCATCGAGCCGGACGGCAGCGTCAAAGACAAAGCGTCGCCCGAGTTAGCCCGAGTGCGGAAGCAGCTGCGCAGTACCCGGGAGAAGCTCGTTCGCCAGCTCGAGGAGATTCTCCGGGGTGTTGCGTCAAAGGACGTTGCTCCAGAGGCCACGGTCACGATGCGCGGTGGCCGATACGTGATGCCGATCCGTCGGGAAGCGCGCTCTCGGGTGCGTGGCATCGTCCACGGTGAATCCGGCTCCGGTGCCACGCTCTTCGTGGAGCCCTCTGACGCCGTCACGCTCGGCAATGAACTCAGCCGGCTCGGGGCAGAGGAAAGCCGAGCCGTCTTGAAGGTACTGCGCGAATTGTCGGAGATGGCACGACCGTATGCCGGCCGACTCGACGACGGCTGGACCATGTGTGTTCGCGCCGATGACTTGTACGCCCGGGCGCGATATGCCATGGCGGTGCAGGGGGTCGTGCCGACAATGGTGCCAGCGCCGGCGGCAATATCCATTCTGGGTGCCCGCCATCCCCTACTCCTGGTCGAATTGGAAGCCGTAGTGCCCTTCGATCTCGAGATAGGTGAAGACGAGCGGGTGGTCGTGGTGAGCGGGCCGAACACGGGTGGCAAAACGGTTCTCCTGAAGACGGTGGGGCTCGTAGTCGCGCTGGCTCAGTCAGGGGTCATTCCCCCCGTGGCCGATGGAACGGTGCTGCCCGTGTTCGCAAGAATCTTTTCCGACATTGGCGACCGACAGTCCATCGCTGAAAGTCTGAGCACGTTCAGCGGGCACCTTGCAGCCATAAAGCAGATCCTTGCCGAGGTGGACCACCACTCCCTCGTTCTGCTGGACGAGCTTGGGACCGGCACAGACCCCGTCGAAGGTGCTGCGCTCGCCGGAGCGGTGCTCGGCAGACTGTGTGAGCGAAAGGGATTAACGCTGGCCACGACTCACCTCAACCAGCTCAAAGAGCTGGCGTCGGACACACCCGGAGCTGTCAACGCTTCACTCCAGTTCGACGCGGAGCGATTGGCACCAACTTATCGGTTCCAGAAGGGCGTTCCCGGTCGATCCTACGGCTTGGCCATCGCTCGTAACCTAGGCTTTCCGACCGATGTGCTTGCGAGTGCCGAAGAGTTGCAGCCCGAAGCGCACAGATCGTTTGATGCGTTGCTTGCGGATCTCGAGGTTCGGGAACAGGAGGTCACTGAACAGATCGAGCAGTTGAGTCTGTTGGAACGCCGTCTGGCTGCAGAGCAGGAGGGACTTGAAGCGTTACGTGGCGAACTGGAGGAACGCTCGGCTGCCGTCAAGCACCGGGAATTGGAGCTCGAGCGGATCGGTCGCGCTGAGGCCCGACGGTATTTACTGGATGCCAGAAAGCGGGTCGAGGCTGCCTTGGAAATAGCTCGTGCGGCAGCCGAAAAAGGGGCGGTCGCGGAAGCACGCCGCGTGGTCGAAGCGGGTATTAGCGAGGAAGGATCCGCGCTCGAGAAGCTCGAGGAAGCAGCTCGCAAGCAGGGGTGGACGGTTCGGGGGCGCGTGATGTACGCTCCTAAAGGGGAGACGACCGAGGCGCTGCCCCCAAGACGTATCGGCCGCCGTCCGGGGCGCCAGGAGCCCCAGCAGGCCTCCGATGCGGTGACGGACCGAGCGGCTACCCAGGTCGATCTCAGGGGGATGACGGCCGACGAAGCAGAGGAGGCTGCCAAGCGGGCCGTCGATGACGCCGTGGTGGCCGCGCTGGGAACGCTGCGCATCATTCACGGCAAAGGTACGGGGGCTCTCAGGCAAAGGGTGACGGAGGTACTGCAGCAAGATCCCCGAGTGGCTTCTTATCGAACGGCGCCGCCCCAGGAGGGGGGATGGGGCGCGACGATCGTGGAGCTCGCATCATGAGCTCGATCCCCGACGAACTGATCGAGCAGGTACGGGATGCGGCCGACATCGTTCACATCCTGTCGGAGTTCGTCAACCTGAAGCGGACCGGCTCGGACTACAGGGGGCCATGTCCGTTTCATGGCGGCACGCACCGCAATCTCGCCGTGATTCCCAAGAAGCAGATGTTCTACTGCTTCGTCTGCCACGAGGGCGGGGATGTCTTTGCGTTTTTCAGTAAGCGTTTTGGCATGGAGTACCCTGCTGCTGTCCGGGAAGTGGCTGGCAAGGTGGGAATTACCATTCCCGAACGTTCGACCGGCGGACCCGATCCCCGCGAACCGCTGTACTCGGCGGTAGGCGTAGCCGCCGAGTGGTACGCTGAGCGGCTGCGCGACGCCTCAGACGGTGCGGCTGCCAGAGGCTACCTGGCAAGTCGCAGTTTCGATGTCGAGCGCCTGCTGGTGATGGGACTCGGTTATGCACCGAAGGGGAGGGCGTTTCTCGATGCGATGGCCAACCTCGGCGTGGCCGAGGACGTATTGTTAGAGGCCGGGCTAGTGGCTCGTCGCGAGGATGGTTCGCTCCGCCCCCGGTTCTGGAGCCGGCTGCTCTTTCCGATCCACGACCTGCGCGGACGAGTCGTAGGATTTGGGGGGCGGGTCATCGCGGGCGGCGAACCCAAATACCTCAACTCGCCCGAGTCGCCGATCTTCCACAAGGGGAAGTCGCTCTATAACCTCCACAACGCGAAGAACGCCATTCGCCGAGTCGGACTTGCAATTGTCGTCGAGGGTTACTTCGATGTTCTCCGCGTGGTATCGGCCGAAACGGAGAATGTGGTTGCGCCTTTGGGCACGGCGCTCACAACGGACCAGGCTTCTCTGCTCAAACGCTACACATCCCAGGTCACCCTTTTGTACGACAGTGACACAGCCGGTTTGCGGGCCAGCTTTCGGGCGGCCGACGAATTATTGCGCGTGCCGACCCGCGTGATGGTAGCAACACCCCCACGCGGAGAAGACCCTGATTCTCTCATTGACAAGGGGGGCGCCGAGGCGCTCTCACAAATCTTGGACGACGCGCTGGACGTGTTCGAGCGGAAGCTCCAGCTCATCGAACGGAAAGGCTGGCTTGCCTCCCTGGCGGGGCGCCGCCGCGCTCTGGACCGCCTGATGTCAACATTGCGTGCGGCCAAAGATCCGGTGACGCAGGATCTCTATGCGGGTAGGGCTGCCCAGGTTCTTGGTGTCACCGAGGACTCTATTCGCCGCGAGATGGCGTCTGGGAGAGATCGGGTGCCGCCGAGGACAGCCGCTTCCTCATCCAGAGCGGACTCCGGGACGCCGATGCTGGGTGGCGGTCGCAACCTTCCCGAGTGGACGCTCATAAGGGTCATGCTTCGGGAGCCCCACTGGCGTGCGAGGGTTGCCGAGCAGTTTCAGGATCTCTCCTTATTGGGAGCGCTTGAGCGACAGCTGTTTCAATTCTTGGCTGCGGCACCGGCCGGAGTAGTGGGTGCCGAGTTGTTGCAGCAGGTCGAGGGACAGGCCCGCGCTGCAGTGGGTGAGCTATTGGAGGAGGAGTGGGGTGCACTCGACATGGATGCGTTAGTGGAGGGCGCG
>JBDHDY010000100.1:0-9288 GCA_039591275.1 Gemmatimonadota bacterium
CATGCCAGTGGTTTGGCAAACTGAGAGCATCTTCCTTAAGAGCACCAAAACCCAAGCCCGAAGCCCAAAGCCCCAAGCCCCAACTTCCAAACCTAAGCCCCAACACCCAATACCCAAGCCCCCTTTATTCATACCTCAACGCTTCGATGGGGTCGAGCTTCGCCGCGCGCCGCGCCGGCCACAGCCCGAAGAAGATTCCGATTGTCGCACTGAAGAGGAAAGCAATCACCACGGCCGCTGGGGAGACGAGCGTATTCCAGTTCTGCAGGCGTGAGAGTGCGACCGCGGCTCCCGATCCAACGAGGATGCCGATCACAGTGCGACCGCGGCTCCCGATCCAACGAGGATGCCGATCACACCTCCCATCATGCAGAGCGTCACGGCCTCGACCAGGAATTGCAGCATGATGTTGCGTCGGGTGGCCCCCAAGGCCTTCCGCACGCCGATTTCCCTGGTCCGTTCGGTGACGGATACCAGCATGATGTTCATGATGCCGATGCCCCCCACGATGAGACTTACCGCGGCGATTCCGGCGAGCAGAAATGTGAAGGTGGCCGCGGTCTCTTGGCGGGCGGAGAGGAACTCGGTGCGGTTGCGGATTTGGAAGTTGTTGTCGGCACCAGGCCGTATGCCGTGCTCGCGGCGTAGCACTCGTTCGATGCCGATCATGGCGACGGTCACCGAGTCGGGGTCGACAACTTGAACGGTGATGGAGCGAACGCGATCTGTTCCAAAAACGCGAAACTGCCCAGTTTTCAACGGAATGAGGATCTGCTCGTCGGGGTTGCGCCAACCTTGGCTGCCCTTTTCACTCAGAATGCCGATGATCTCGAACGGGATGCCGCGAATGGAGATCTGCTGGCCGATCATGGCGGCGCCGTTCACACCGAACATGTTGGGCACGGCGTTCCCCAACACCGCCACGCGACGGCGTGAGTCGTTGTCTCCGGCGGTGAACATCTCACCGGCGACCACGTCGTAGTTATTCACCTCGGTGTAGTTGGCGGTGGCGGCAACGATCTCGGTGTTGACATTCTGGTTGCCGTACTCCACCTGTTGGCTGCGTGACAGCTCAGGCACGATTTCTTTCAAGGCATAGCCATCGCGCTGGAGAGCTTCTGCGTCATCTGAGGTGAGACTGACACGATCGGCGCTCGCAAAGCCGCGATGCATTGACTGACCTGGGTACACGGAGAGTAGATCGGTCCCCAGTGCCTGGAGTTCCTCCTCAACCGCTGTCTGTGCGCCCGTGCCGAGGGCAACCATCGTGATGACGGCTCCGACACCGATCACGATACCGAGCATCGTGAGAAACGAACGGAGCTTGTTGACGCGAATGGCGCCGAGAGCAACCAGGATGATCTCACCGAATACCATGTTAGTCGCTCCCCCGGCGCTGAACCCCGGGGATTCCGCGGCCTGTCATGCGTTGTATGCGGTCTTGGAACTCTTGTTGGCTCTGGATGAGACTCGCACTCGGCAGAATCAGCACAGTATCCTGTTCGGTCAGTCCGGCGACCACCTCAGAGTAGTCGAGATCGGTCAAGCCCGTGCGAATCGGAACGGCCACTGGTGCGCCATCTTGTATCGTGAACACGATGAAGTCACCGCCGAACGCAGCGTCACTGCTCCGTGTGCTCGGCCTGCGGCCGCCTCCCCCACCGTGACCGCCCATCCCGCCTCGCAGACGACCGAGAATCGCGCGATCCGCAGCGGAGAGTGACTGAAAGGCTCCTGGGCCCCCGCTTTGGAGCTTCTGGATAACAGACTCGACCTGTTCCTTAGTGAGGCCGGGAGGCAGCGGCACTTCCTGTCCCATGAACGTCACGGTGTTGGACGACTGGCCACCGCCGCCGTTACCGGCCGCGGTGCCGCCGAAGGCCGCGGTGCGCTCACCGGTTCCGGCCTCGCGAGCAGCGGCAAGCTGCTGCTGGACCGTTTCCATATCGAGCCCAAGCACCATCGCCGCCGATCCTACATCCCGCTGTGTGCGGAGCGCCGCATTCGGAATGGCCACGATGTCTTCTCTCGCACCCACGTGGATCTCCACTTCCGCGTTCATGCCGGGACGCAGGAGCGCGTCCTCGTTGGCAATGTGCGACAGCACGGGAAACATGGTGACGTTCTGTTGCACTTCCGCCTGCGGCTCGATCTTGAGCACGCGGCCGCGGAACGGCCGGTTGGGGTAGGCGTCGACCACGATCGTCACTTCGAAGCCCGGCCGGATCTTGCCGATGTCCGTCTCGTCGACCAGTGAGCGCACCTGCACGGTGTCGAGGTTGGCCATCGCCAAGAGCACGGTACCGCCACCCACTTCACGGGTGGCGGACGAGATGACCGTTCCCACCTCCACGTTCTTTTGTAGGATCACACCCGCTGTTGCTGCCCGAACTTCCGTATCCTCGAACGAAATCCGGGCGTCTTCGAGAGAGCGCTCGGCCCGCACCAATTGCGCGTTGGCGTTGGCTTGCTGCAGGTTCGCCGTCTCCCACTCCTGCTCGGTGATGGATTGCGTTTCGTAAAGGGCCTGGGCTCGACGGAGCTGGGATTGGGCATTGGTCAGTTGTGCCCGGGCCACTTCCAGGTCGGCCTCCGCCTGCGTCAGCGCGTTGCGCGGCACGCGTGGATCGACGCGCACCAGCAGATTGCCCCGCGCCACCCGGTCTCCCGTTTCCACGCGGACATCCATGATTTCGCCGGAGGCCTTGGACTTGACCTCGACCGTCTTGACCGGCTCAATAGTGCCTGCGGCGCTCGCGGACACCACGATGTCTCGCACCACAACCGGCACCATCTGATAGACCGGCGGTTCGACCTCCTCGCCACAGCCGATCAGGATCAGGGCGGCCCCAACCAGGGCGGGGGTCGTCCGTCTAATTTGCGAAGTGATCATCCTGCCACACTCTCAGTGAGGACGTCCCGCTCGATGCGACCGTCCAGAAGGTGGACCTGACGCTGTGCCCGAGTGGCAATATCGTGCTCGTGCGTGATCAGAACGATCGTCTGTCCCTGATCGTGCAAGGCCTCGAACACTTCCAGAATCTCTCGGCTCGTGGCACTGTCCAAGTTGCCGGTGGGCTCATCGGCGAGGACCATGCTCGGTTCATTAACGAGTGCGCGGGCAATGGCCACGCGTTGCCGCTGCCCACCCGACAGCTCGTTCGGCTTGTGTTCCATTCGGTCAGCGAGCCCGACGCGTTCTAACGCGCTGGCGGCTTGTTCGCGCCGTGCCTTGCCTCCCATGCCGCCGTAGATCAGCGGTAGCTCCACATTGTGCAACGCGGTGGCGCGGGGAAGCAGATTGAATGTCTGGAAGACGAAGCCGATTTCCTTGTTGCGGATGTGCGCGAGCTGGTCATCGTCCAGCTCGCTCACCTTCTGTGCGTTCAGCCAGTACTCGCCGGACGTCGGGCTGTCGAGGCAGCCGAGTAAATTCATCAACGTCGACTTGCCGGACCCGGACGGACCCATGATGGCGGTGAACTCGTTCTTCCGTATTTGCAGGTTGGCATCCAGCAACGCATGCACCACCTCGGTTCCCATCTGGTATTCCCGCGTCAGCTTATGGGTCAAGATGATGATGCCCGGAGTGGGAATGTCACCAGTGTTGAAATCGATGGAATGTGCTGAATCGCTCATATCTCCCGCCCTACCAGTGCTTCGAGTTGTGCTTTGGCGAGGAGGAAATCGAGACGGGCCCGCACGATATCCACTTCGGCCTGATCGAGGCTCACCTGCGAGGTGAGCACCTCCACGATCGTTGCGGCGCCGAGTCGATACCGCTCCTGCTGCACCCGCAAATCCTCCTCTGCGGCGGCCCGGCTCGCGGTAGCAATGTTGAACCGCAACAGCGCCGCCTCGAGAGCCGCAAATTGCTGTGTCATGTCGGCGTTGACCTGCCGACGTGTATCGTCCATCCGCGCGCGCGCGGCGTCCTGGCTAGCCAGAGATCGCGAGACGGCGGTTTCTCGGGAGAATCCGTTGAACAACGGCCATGAAAGCGAGATCCGAGCGGACCAGTTGTTGTTCAGAGCATCCAGGGCCGACCCCGCGAAAGAGTTCTGGTACGACGCTGTGACCCTGGGGAAGTACTCGCCTCTGGAGGAGGTCACCTGGGCGTCGGCCGCCCTGCCCTCCGCGGCGGCCTGTTCGATCGCGGGAGCGTTTGCAAGGGCCTCTTCGCGGAGCGCTGCCGTGTCCAGGCTGCCCAACCTCATGATCGACGAGTCGGCGACGGCCCGTAGCGAGCCGTCGTAGCCGATCAGGCGCGCGAGTTCGGCGACGGCCGTAGCCCGCTGTGTTTGCGCGTTCAGCAGCTGAAGCCTTGAATTCCCAAGCTCAACGAACGCACGCAACGTGTCTGAGCGAATGGCGCTGCCGGCAGCGAGCCGTTCCGTCGACACGTTCAGTTGCTCTTCCCCGCGCCGGATCTGCGATTCAGCTACCCTGACCAACTCCTCCGCGGCCAGCGCATTGAAGAATGCCTGCTTCGTCTGCAGGGTGATTAGAAAGCGCTGGCTGGTCAGAGACGCTTCAGCGCTCTCCATGTTCGCACTGGCCGTACGGTTCTGGGCGCTGCGGCGAAACCCGTCGAATACTGTCATGGACGCGCTGAGCGACGCGCTGTAAGACGTGGACGCTCCGGAAACGGTCCGTTGGGTCGCCTGATCGAATCGCTCCGTGGAGTTCGTGCTCCAGCCGCTCGAACCAGTGATGCTGGGTAACCAGTTGCCGATGGCTTCTCGGCGAGACGCCGATGCTACACGTACGTCACCCCTGGCTTGCACAACCGAAGGGTGGTATTGCAGCGCCAGGCTGATCGCGTCGTCCAGGGTGATGTCGCGCACCTGGCCGGACACTGCGGCCGGCCAGGCCAACGCAATCGCAAGCACGATCGCAAGCGAATTTGCAGGTTTATTTATTGTCATGATTCCTGTGCCGACGGCGTGCCGCCCGAATACTGTCACTGCGGTAAATCATCTGCTGATACGTGGTGCGCTGGCCTTCGTCCAGGGCCTCCGTGATCTCGGCCCGCAACTCTTTGCGGACTTCCTCGTAGCGACGCTGTGATTCTTCCCAAACCATGTGGACGGCTTCATTGCGGCGCTGGATGAGCTGCTCCATATCCGCGCGCTGCTCCGCCGTCAGGTCCAGCTCGCTCTGGAGGCGGTCGATGTAGCTGGTTCGACGAGACGCGCGATCGCCTCGGTCACTCCGATCGGCCACGGCAATCGTGGCGCCCCCGACCACCGCACCAAACACAAAGGCGGTGAGCAAGAGGCTCACGGCCCAGAGCTTTGATCGGTTTGGCATCGCTTCTGCTGCCTTTCCTTTTAGACGAATCGGTTGGCGGTGCGTTAAGGCTCGTACACGACGGCTAACACGACGTCGGCATCTGGTGGATCCGGCGACAGGAGCAATGTCGTCTGCTCCGGCGCTTCCTCCGTTTGACTAATCGCATCGTCGATGGTCGCCTCGTACACACCAGGCGGCGCGACTTCGCGGGCGCCAAACAGCGCGGCAATGATCAAAAGCACGGCCGCCGCAAGACCGGGTCTCGCCCACGCCCCCAGCACCTCCCATGAGGTCCGCGATTCGGCCCCAAGCTCCCCCTGACGGCGCACCCGGGCCATCACGCTGTCAACGAACGCCCGTCCACCTTCGCTCGTCAGGGCTTCGCGGATGGCTCGCCCGAGCTGCTGATCAGGTCGGTGGTTGAACGGCGATCGATTCATAGCGATTTCTCCCTCCAACCGCGCCACGGTTTCAAGGCCTCCCGTAGCGTGCGGCGCGCGTGAAACACGTCGGATCTGACTGTTCCTTGGGGCACCTTCAGTATGTCGGCAATCTCGGCGTGTTGATATCCTTCCACATCGAATAGCACGACGGCGCTTCGTTGACGCTCTGGTAGCCTCACGAGTGCGTCATGCAATGCGCTGAGGAACGCCCGCCGATCGGTATCGCTGTCAGGACCTGCGTCGGACGTGGGCGTCGTCGTGGGCAGTTCTTCGGTTGCCCGCACTTTCCTCCGACGGTGCCAGTCGGTTGCCGCATTGGCCACGATCCGCATGAGCCACGGGCCAAACGGGCGGCTCGGATCGTAGCGCCCGAGATTCTTGAGCGCGGACAGAAAGGCGTCCTGAGCAGCATCGTCACCATCGTCAGGGTTCGTGAGGATGGCCCGCGCCAGCCGCCTGGCCTGTTCCGCATAGCGCTCAACCAGCAGGCCGAACGCCTCCAGATCTCCGCCGTGAGCCCGCCGGGCCAGATCGGCTTCCTCCTGAACCCTACGCGTGGTCTCCAACTGGCGTTGACCCTCTTGAGACAAACTCAACCCCCTCTACGGCCGCCCGCCGGCGGGCGTTTCAGGCACCTGCTCCAAGTCCCAGCTCTCCCTCGATAGGACCGAGTGTGTCTATGAGGAACTGAACATGCTCCTCGAGCGGGACACCCAGTTCTTCGGTCCCCTGCCTGATGTCCTCGCGGTTCACGCCCTTGGCAAACGCCTTGTCTTTCAGCTTCTTCTTTACGCTTTTGACGGTGAGATCGTTGAAACTCCGCGACGGCCGGACCAACACACACGCCACCAGAAACCCGCAAAGCTCATCCACAGCGAACAGCGTCTTGGCCATCGCCGATTCTCGGGCTACTCCGCAGTAGGATGCGTGCCCAAGGATAGCCTGGCAGCCCTCCTCGGGCAGGCCCCGCTCGCGCAGTAGCTTCACACCGAACGACGGGTGTTCTTCGGTAGGAGAGTGCGCGTCGTTGGGGTACTTCTCGTAGTCGAAGTCGTGCAGCAGGCCCACCAGCCCCCACGCCTCTTCGTCCTCACCGTTCCGCCGTGCATAACCCCGCATGGCCGCCTCCACGGAATACATGTGTTTCCGCAGGGCATCCGATTCCGTGTATTCATGCATCAACGCCAACGCTTCGTCTCGGGTCATCATCCCACTCCCGGTACCCACTGTTCGAGGAAGTATTGCAGGACTACAAGGGCCCAGAGGGCTCGAGCGTGGTTCGCCCGGCCGCCGCGATGCTCCGCTAGAAGTTGCTCGATCGGTAGGTCGGGCAACACCCCTTGCCGCCGCAGGCGGCCGGGCTCCAGCAGACGATCCACTTCCTGCCGTAGACCGCCATTGAGCCACCCAGCCGTCGGCACGGAAAGGCCCCGCTTTCGGCGGCGTACCACCCATCGAGGGAGCAACTCCCCGGCCACCTCCTTGAGGAGCACCTTCGAGTGCATCCCCCGGATCTTGAAGGCCCGGGGCAGCGCCATCCCGAAAGCAGTAACGTAGGAGTCCAGGTAGGGCGCCCTGGCTTCCAGAGAAACGAGCATGCTGGTGCGGTCGAGCTTTACCAGCAAAGCCTCACGGAGATAGGTATTGAAATCGAGCAACATGGCGCCCGACACGGCGTCGAGCGCCCCAAACCGGGGGGTGAGGGACTCTAGGATCGAAGCCTGTGATGCGGGCTTCAGGGCATCGAACAACCCCGTGCCGAACCAACACAGGTGGCGGGCAATCCACTCCTTCCCAGCGTGCGCAAGAAACCTTTCCCCCAGTAGTGGCAGGGTGACGGCGCGCTGCGAGGCCCCGGCCCGGGAAAGCGCCAACGCTTTCTGCAAGACCTTCCGGGCTGGCGCCGGCAGCCTTTCCCAGGGTGCTGCCAGCCGGTGTCCCAAGTACGTCGGGTAACCGCCGAACAACTCGTCAGCACCTTCCCCACTCAACACGACGCCCACGTGGTCTCTTGCGGCTCGTGCCAGCAGGTAGGTGGGAAGAATCGCCGGGTCTGAAACTGGCTCCGCCAGCCCGGCAGTGGTGGCCCGCAACGCCTCGGTGAGAGCTGGCTCTGAGGCATCCACCTCGAGATGGCGGGTTCCGAAGTGAGCCGCTATACGGCGGGCACAGGCTGTTTCATCGTACGAAGGCTCTGCGAATCGTGCCGTATAGGTGCGGAGCCGCTCCGGCTTCACGAATTGAACGGCGATCGCCGTTAGCAACGAGGAGTCGACGCCGCCGCTCGCAAAGACACCTACAGGAACGTCAGCCTGCAGTTGTTTGGCCACTGCATTTTCCAGGAGCTTCTTCAGCTGGCGCCGAGCGGCGTCGGCGTTGCCGGCCGGAACGACAGGAGGATAGGGGATTGGCCGGACCGACGGGGAACAGCTGCCGGATAGAAATTCAAGGGCGGTTCCCGCGGGCACCTTGCGAATGGCCCGGAACATCGTTCGCGGTTCGCGCACATAACCGAATGTCAGATAATCGGCCACGGCCGGATCGTCGATTGCCGCGTCTAGTTCCGGGTGGAGCAACAGAGCCTGGACCTCAGAGGCGAACCAAATCTCGCCCGCGATGGCCGTGTAGAAGAGAGGCTTCTCACCAGCGCGGTCCCGCGCGAGGATCAGCCTCCGGTCACGGTCGTTCCAGGCTGCAAGGGCAAACATCCCGTCGACATGCGTCAATCCCTCTGGGCCGGCGGTGGCGAGAAGGGGAAGAAGGGGCTCGACGTCGGAGCGAGACTGGTAATGGTGTTGGCCAAGGCGGGCTCTCAGCGACGGCGCGTTATAGATCTCCCCGTTAGCCACCAGCCACCAGGCCCTGTGGTCTCCCTCAAAAGGTTGGTCGGCTCCGGGACGGCGGTCGATGATCCGCAACCGGGCGGCTCCGAAGGCTGCGTGTGGGCGGTGGAGAATGCCGCTTCCATCGGGACCGCGATGCCTGAGCGATTCCGCCATTTGTCCGAGGATCTCGCGGTGCCTGAGCGGTTCCCCGTGCAGCGATACCATCCCGTAAATGCCACACACGGTCGCTATGGGGCGAGCGCCGGGGAAGCGAGCGGGCGCGGGCTTGGGGCCGCGTGCCGGCCGCCGGCAGCTGGCAGCGTGTGAGGGGAGTGGGTGGGCTCACCCGCCAGGTCTCTGACGCCGCACGGTCCGTAGACAGCCACCTTGCGTGACGCAGCCAACAGCGGGAGCCGGGCATCGAGGATGTTACGGACACGGGTGTTGAGAGCAGCGGTGAGAAAGATCCTGGGGCGATCGCAGTTGAGCAGAGCGTCGAGCCACCAATCGGCCGGCCGGAAGGGCGATTCGCTCGAGCGGCGCAGCAGCTCAAAGCTCTGCCGGATGTAGTTGCTGGTCAGCTCGGTGCCATCCGACGTCGATATGACTAGTGGGCGTCTCAGATAGAAAGGAAGGGAGAGAGGGTAGATCTGGATTGCGACCACCTCGGTTGTCTCGGTCGAGGCGGCCTCGATAGCCGATGCAATGCCTGCCGCCGAGCGGTC
>JBDHDY010000101.1:0-14426 GCA_039591275.1 Gemmatimonadota bacterium
CGGGGCCACAGGGGCCGCCGATGACCCTATGATGAAGGGTGGTGCGAGGGCTTGCAAGCGTCATGCCGGTCGGCTGCGGGCCGATCCGCTCTATGATCCTTCCGCTCAAACCCCGCTTCCAGGGGTAGCTGGAGAGATACGATACGAGTGAGAAGTGCGAAAGGGCGCAGATCACGCTGATTCGTGAAGGCTGACGTGGATTGCTCCGCTGACCGGGCCGATTGGCATTAATCAGGTGGTTTCTGTGTGATCTGAGGCCCCGATCTGCGTTAATCTGCAAGTCTTTGCATTATCTGTGGCGGCAGATTGACCCGGATGGCTCCGATGATGGCCCTGAACCGTGGCGATCCGCGTGTATCAGCGCTATCTGTGGCTCTGACTCACGCCTGACTCACGCTTCTCGTCTCGAAGGTCGATTGAACACGATGACTTCAGCAGTTAGCTCCTTTCTGTCGGATTTGATGAGGAATGGTGAGAGAATGAGGAACGTCGATTTCGTTGATTCGGGTCCCAAAATCAGCGCGTCGCCACCAATCTGCGCCGCCTCAACGCGCCTCAACGACCATCTTCTGACGTAGGTCGTCGAAACCGTCAAATGCCGACTCACCTTTTGCTTCGATTGTAGCAATGACCGTGTACGGCTGCTGCGGCCTCTCGAGTAACACCGTGACGGAGTCGGGTGATCGGGTCGGACGTACAACCTGATCCAGTCGCTCGACGTCTGCGCTGACACAGCCGGCGACAAGCAGACAAATCGAGAGTCGAAGTACAAATTTCATCGCTCCCTCCTGTGCCAACAGTCAATTGCGCTGCGAGATTGACCTCTAGGTTCCAGGGTATCGTTGAGTGAGGCTCGGTCACCGTGCTCATACCCTCTGCGACAAACCCCGTTCCAGGCTTGTGCTGAGGAGCCCTTTGGGACGGAGCCTGCCGGCTCCTCCTCAGGACAAGGCGCTCCGGAGGAGCGCGTCACGGAGTGGCGCGAGTTGACTCGTGGCCGCATGAGATGCAATCCCGACTACGTCGCTTCAGATAGTGCGCTGTCTAGCTCTTCTCTCCTGGCTGCCCCCCAGACCAATCCCTATTATTGCGGCACTGGCTGCACCGAGGCCCGGCCCCGTGAGCGTGGAATTGCGAACGAGCAAGCTCGTCGCTCGGCTAGTCGCTCGCTCAAGCGAGATCATATGAATCCCGTTTACGGGAAGACTAGCCGAGCAGCGGCTTCAGCCGATCGCCAACTCGGCCGCGACGCTGGTCCGTGCGAGAGGTGGATGCGATGTCCGACATAGACCTCCTCACCATCGCCCTGGCGGACCGTTACGCCATCGAGCGCGAACTCGGTTCCGGCAGAGTTGTCGCGACTGATAGTCGCGGCTCGGCTGATGTCGCTGAGAGCGACGTCGGGTACGATGCTGTAGTGCAGCAAGATGTCACTTTCAGTGACATCAGCCGAGAAGCCGCTCTCAGCGGCTGGAAAAGATGACGCGATGACGGACCTTTTTGACCGCCTCAAATCCGCCCTCGCGGACCGCTACGAGATCGAGCGCGAACTTGGCTCCGGCGGAATGGCGACGGTCTATCTCGCCGAGGACCTGAAGCACCACCGCAAGGTGGCGGTGAAGGTGTTGCGGCCGGAGCTGGGTGCCGTTCTAGGCCCGGACCGCTTCCTCCGCGAGATCGAGATTGCGGCGAGTCTCACTCACCCCCATATCCTGCCGTTGTTCGACTCAGGCCAGGCCGTCGTTCCCCCGCTCCGCGGAGCGGAGGGGGGGATAGGGGGTGAGGCCTTCCTTTATTACGTCATGCCGTACGTGGAAGGTGAGTCCCTGCGGGACCGCCTGAACCGCGAGAAGCAACTTCCCGTAGCTGACGCCCTCCAGATTGCTCGCGAAGTGGCCGACGCACTCGGCTTCGCCCACGATCACGACGTAATCCACCGCGACATCAAGCCTGAAAACATCTTGCTCCAGGCTGGGCATGCAGTCGTTGCTGACTTCGGCATCGCTCGCGCAGTCGATGTAGCGGGCGGCACCAAACTCACCGAGACCGGCATCGCACTAGGCACACCGGCGTATATGAGTCCGGAGCAGGCAACGGGGAGCGGGGAGCTGGATGGTGGGAGCGACATCTACTCGCTGGGCTGTGTCTTGTACGAGATGTTGGGCGGGCAGCCGCCGTTTACCGGAGCGACGGTTGAGAGTGTCGTGCACCAGCACATTGGAGCAAAGCCGTCACCAATAACGGAAGTGCGGGAAGCGGTGCCGAGGAAAGTCGCGCAAACACTGGAGCGCATGTTGTCCAAGACACCGGCGGATCGACTCGCAAGTGCGCGCCAGTTTTCTGAAGACCTCATCGGTATCGCAACGACGACGGCTGTCGAGGCGACACTTGGTGCGGTGAGGGAAAAGCCATTGAAAAAGGTGATTGGATACGCTGCAATCGCCATCCTGGCAGTAATCGGCGCGTACACCGTTATCACCCAAACGGTTGGCTCGTCTGGATCCATGGTTGCAGCCGAGCCGCCCAAGCTTGCCGTATTGCCGTTCAACAATCTCGGCAGTCCTGAGGATGAGTACTTCGCAGATGGAATCACAGAGGAAATCACCAGCCGGATCGCAGAGATCAGCGGGCTGCGAGTGATATCACGACAGAGTGCAATCCAGTACAAGGGCTCGGACAAGACTCTGCGCCAGATCGGCCGTGAACTAAACGTTGACTATGTCTTGGAGGGTACGATACGCACTGACCGGCCGGCGCAGGGTTCAGGGCAGGTCCGCGTGACGCCGCAGCTCATACGGGTTTCTGACGACGCCCATCTCTGGACCGATCGCTACACGGCGGCCCTGGTGCCGGGGGAGATCTTCGGCGTTCAGGAGCACATTGCCAATCAGGTCGCAGGAGCTTTAGACGTCACTCTGCTTGAGCCGGAGCGCACCCGTCTCGCAGAACGACCGACTCACAGCTTGGAGGCCTACCAATACTATCTCCGTGGTATTGGGTACTGGGAGCAGCGTGTTCCAGAGCAGATTGCAAGGCAAGCCGTCGAGATGTACCAGCGAGCTGTTAGCGTGGATCCGGGGTTCGCTACCGCCTATGCAGCTCTCTCTCGCGCGTGGGCCTGGCTCGGATGGTACAGTGGTGATCCTGAAGGATTCCCGAGAGCGCAGGAGGCGGTGGACCGCGCGCAAGAGCTGGCTCCAGATCTCACCGCCGCCCATTTGGCGCGAGGCACATTACTGTATTGGTCTGCCCGGGACTACGAACGAGCCTTGGAGGAGTTGGCAATCGTACTCAACCGCGAGCCCAACAACGCCGAGGTAATGCTCCAAATCGGCTCCATTCAGAAGCGGCAGGGCAAATGGGAAGAAGCCCTCACATCGCTAGGGAAGGCGCACGAGCTTGACCCCCGATCCGGCTTCGTGGCCGTCAACGCTGGAGGTGTCTACCACGCGTTGCACCGCTACGAGGAAGCCGAGCGGTCATACGACCACGGTATATTGCTCGCTGCCGACGTACCTGTGCTGTACGCAGCGAAGGTCGCACTCTACCTTGCTTGGGACGGAAACGTTGCGAGAGCCAAGGAAGTCATAGAGGGTGCACAGCGACGCTTTGATTCTGTGCTGTGGGTCTTCAATATGTTCGAACTCCTTGGATACTCCCAACTAGGTGTTTTTGGTGACGACTATGGCGGTAGTGTGGAGTTGCCTGACGGAGCCACTGCGTCGGATCGCGTGATTTACTACTTCACCAAGGCCGAGTTCAACGCTCGCAACGACCAGGCGGCACTAGCCCGTGCCTATTACGACTCATCTCGGACCGTACTGCAGGCGAGAATCCGGCTGTTGGACGATGCCGATGAGCGTGGCTTTGCATCTGCTCAGTTACCGCACTTGCATAGTGCCCTTGGCTACGCTTATGCGGGTATGCGACAGAAGGACGACGCAATTCGGGAGGGAAGACGAGGGGTGGAGTTACTTCCGGTGTCCCGAGACGCGTATCAGGGCCCATACCACATCGAGGCGCTGGCGCGTATTTATGTGGTGGTGGGTGAGCACGAGGCCGCCCTCACTGAGCTTGAATACCTGCTGGCGAATCCATCGTGGTTCTCTGCTTCAGTGCTCCGCGTGGACCCGTTGTGGGACTCCCTGCGGGACAATCTTCGCTTCGAGGCGCTGTTGGAGAAGTACGAAACTAGTGAGAAGTGAGAAGGGAGAAGGGAGAAGGGAGAAGGGAGAAGGCAAGGAAGATTAGCGATTGCAGATTGTGAATTGCAGATTTGCGATCGGGGTTGCCCGCCGGCACCGCATCGCCATTCGCCGACGTGCCAAGGCAACGTAGTCTAACGGAGACGACCACCATGAGCACGACCCCTTCCTGGAAACTACCAGCAGGTGTAATCCCCCTGGCGATCACACTCTTGAGCTCGTGTGCAGGAACAGAGGTGGAGACATTCGTTGAGGGATCGCCGCTACACGGCGCGAACGGCATCACTTTCGACGCTCAAGATCGATTGCACATCGCAAGTGTCGTGGGGCGGGAGATTGTGGTAATGAATCGAGAGTCCGGTGCGATCCTGGATCGGATCGGGCCAGAACGCGGCGTCGAGGGTCCGGACGACCTGATCTTCGATGCGGACGGGACGCTGTACTGGACCTCGATCATGACCGGGGAAGTGGGACGTCTCTCGCCCGACGGTGAAAAACGTGGGCAATCGGTGAGCCCCGGGGTCAACCCCATAACGATCTCCGACGACGGGAGACTCTTCGTAGCTCTCGATTTTCTAGGCGATGCCCTGTACGAGCTCGATCCCGCCCTCGAGGAGCCGCCGCGACTCATCGCCGAGAACCTGGGATGGATGAACGGCATGGATTGGGGCCCGGATGGGTTTCTCTATGGGCCGATCTGGACCGCGGGGCTGGTTTCCCGGGTGAACGTAGAGACCGGATTGATTTCGCCCGTCGCCGAGGGTTTCAGCGTACCGGCTGCGGTGAAGTTCGACTCGCGCGGCCGCTTGCACGTGTTGGATACGGAGCGTGGGGAAATCGTGCGGTTGGACGGTGTGACGGGAAACAACGAGGTTTTGTCGACAGCGGTGGTCGGCGGCGACAACCTCGCGTTCGATTCGGCCGATCGTCTGTTCGTGTCAAGTTGGATGGACGGCTCGATTGTTGAGGTGCTTTCCGATGGTTCGACCCGCATGGTGAGCCCCGGAGGTGTCATGGCGCCGGGGGGTATCGCCGTGCTTCCCTCAGGATCGGGTGAGTCGGTCTTCGTCGCCGACGTCCTGTCCCTCAAGGAGATCGACGGCACGACGGGAGAGATCAAGAGCGTCGCGGCACATATGATTGGCGTTCCAGGTGTCACGAGCCCGTTCACTGTTGCCGCCGACGGGGAAAACCTGATCATCTCGTCGTGGTTCGGATCGGAAGTCCAGGTGTGGAATCCGCGCTCGCGCGAGGCCGTGGAAGCTCATCTGATCGAAGCAATCCCGCTCAACGCCATTCGGTTCGAAGGGGACCTTGTTGTCGCGGAACTCGTAACGGCGAGTGTCGTTCGCATCACCGGCCCCAACGAGGCCGACCGCGTGACGCTAGCATCGGGCCTAGGCGTGCCGGCTGGGCTCGCGGCGTCGGACGGCAACCTCTGGGTCACTGATCATGTCGCCGGGACCGTTCTCCAGTTGGTCGCTGGCGGTGAGGTGTTGTCGGAGCCGCGTCCGGTGGCAACAAACTTCCAGGGCCCCGAAGGCATCGCCGCCTCAGATGAAGGAGTGTTGTATGTAGTCGAGGCGGGCGCCGGGCGGCTGTCGCGAGTGGATGTCGCGACGGGCGAAGTGAGTCCCGTGGCAGATGATCTGGCATTGGGCGCGCCGGGCGTTTCTGGCATGCCGCCAACCTGGATATTGAATGGCGTGGCGATTGGACCGTCCGGGACGATTTACGTCAGCGGGGATGTCGAGAACGTCATCTATCGTATCCAACCGTGACGTTGAGGAGACGGCGGGCACCTGCTATGTGAAGTGGCGCGCTAAGTGCCTTGCTTCGTACTCCAATGTGCCGAACCTAAAGCCACAAGTCCTATCACATTCGCAAGCGCGAATGTCAGGGTGGCAGCCCGTCCCCAATCGAATACAAACTCGTTGATCAAGAGCCCGAGTGTGCCAACCAGCAGGAAAATGAAAGCGCTTAATTCGATGACTTGTCTCATAATTATTTCCTCCTTTCTTGGTTAGATCGTCCTAGTGTCAGGTCGGTTGACTCTGGATGCGCCCCATTTCCAGCCGCGGTTTCGCGCCGGCTTGCGACGGCGCACGACCTCAACCGGATCGGTGGACGCCGCCCAAACGGCCGCGGGGAGGGTCAGGAGTGTGATTCTGACTACCGTCCCAGATATCTCATGACAGCCGGCAGCCACACGTCACGGAGGAACCAGCCGATGGGGGAGCGCAGGAGGCCGCTGTGCATCTGGCCTACGTTGGCCAGCGTCACCACAACGATGTCGGTGTCCTCCAGCCAGTACATCCCTGCCGAGAATCCGAGCGTTCCCCCACCGTGTCCCAGGATGGTGTAGTCCTCGTAGAAGCTCTCCGTCTTGGAGATGCCCTGCATGTACTGGCTGTGGCTGTTGCGGGGTTCCTGGGGTGGGTAGTACGTGAGAGCTTCCCGCTGCATCTCGGGCCCCACCAGCTCACCGTCCCGCAACGCCTGCGCCCAGCGCACGAGGTCGCTCGCCGAAGCGACGATCCCGCCGGCGGTCCATTCGGGTGAGAGGTTGCCGCCCGTTGATTCGACCAGGTAGGGACGGATTTCAGGGAAGTCGCGATGGACGCCAGCTACCTCCTGAAATCGCGGCGTAGCATAGTGGTAGTGATGCACGTAGCCACCCGGAATGTCCTCGAATGACTCGAGGAACGTGTTCTCGAGTCCGAGTGGCTCGAGAAGACGTGACCGTATCTCCGCCGCGGCGTCGTTGCCCGTGACTGCTTCGATGATGAGACCGAGGAGGGTGTAGTTGGTGTTCGAGTAGGAGTACCGTTGACCCGGCTCATTCGTCGCGGGCAAGAGGTCGCCGGTGCAGTATGCAAGGGTCTCAGTCTTCCCCCAGACGTATCCCAACTCCATCTGGTCACCGCGTCCCTTGCGGATCCAGTCCTCCTGAAACTCCCAGGTTGGTATACCGCTCTGGTGGTTGAGTAGCTGGCGAAGTGTCGCGGTGCCCGTGTTGGGAATAGCCCGAACGATCTCGAGGTCGAGATAGTCCTGTGGCGTCTTGTCCAGGTCGAGCTTGCCTTCCTCGACCAGCTGCAGGATCACCCTAGCAACGAATGTCTTGGTGATGCTTCCCACTCCGAATCGGTCATTGATCTCAACAGGGACTCGTCGGAGAATGTCGCTGTAGCCGGCTGTGCCTGCCCACGCGACAGAGTCGCCGACACCGATGGCGACGGAGAGGCCCGGTATCCCAATGGCGATCCCCACAACGAGGGCCCGTTCGAGCACTCGCTCGTCGCCCGCACCTGCACGTTGGGCTGCGGCATCCGTGAGGACGCTGACGCATAGGGCCGTGAGCGTCGACAGGCATGCAACGGCTCTGAGCTTTCGCGTGGTCATCGTTGTGTCCCTCACTCCCAATACCCTTTCGCAGTCACAGCGCACCGGCCACGCTAGCCGCTCCATGATCCCAGCGCCGCGTGAATTAGCGGGACTAGCCAACGAGCAAGCTCGTTACCCTTCGTGACGCCGTGTTCCTGAGGAGCACGCCGAAGGCGTGCGTCCAGAAGGACACGGCTGGAGAGCTGATGATTGGCGATTTGTGATCGGCGATTGGGCCGTCAGCGAGATCAATCGCCAATCGCCGATCTGCAATCTCAAATCGCCAATCGAGCGTCCTTCAGGGCGCCGCCCCCTACGTCAAATCCACCTCATGGTGCTGTATGGCGGCATACGGGTAAATCGCGACCCGGGCATCCGCCTGGTGCTGCTTTTGGAGCAACTCCATCACTTTGTCCCACGTCGGCGCCAGGTGCACGTGCTTGGCCGATATACGATTCACGTCTCTCTTCTGCATGTACTGTGAGAACACGATGAGCTGGCCCGCCTGGTCGACGGGCCTGGAATCCTCGTCCATGAGTTCCCAATAAGGGTGTCCTCTATATCGCCAGCGCTCGTGCAAGTAATGGATGGTGCTCATTGCATCGGGATGCTGCGCGATCAATACCGCAGACCCTCCCTCGCGAAGGCTGCGGCGAGCCCAACGCAAGCTGCTCGACGCTTGGCGGTTCTGCGGATAGGCGTTCGCGACCACGATATCCGCATCCTCTGCCGTGGGAGTGCGGAGATACCCATTGGCCATGCGGCAGGCGGCATGATGGGCCGCCACGATGTCACCGGCGAAAATCTCCGTCGGTTCCCGGCGCTCGTTGTACACGATCTGCACTGAAAATTGCACCTCGGCCAAACGCGCCGCCTCTTCCATGTCATGTCGTACGTCGCTCTCGAACACCTTTGCCGTACCGACAGTGGGATTGGTGCCGAGACCGGTGATGGTTCGGTGGAAGTAGTCGATGGACTCGACCCAGGCCACCCCTGGTAGCACCGCTTTTCCCCCGCCGCCGTAGCCCGCCGTGCCGTGGCCCTTGATGCCGCTCACCGTAATGCGGATGTCCGCCTGGGCGAAGTGGTAATTGACCTTGATGATGTTCTGCTGAGAGGTCACGCCGACTTCTACCACGTTTTCCCAGATGTTGTGGTTCAGCCAGGGGAACTTGTCCACCACCCAATCGCCGAGTTTGGCGCGGGCTTCTCGGTGAGTGAGCGGCCTATGCGTGCCAAAGGAAGTCAAGAAAATGATGTTCTCGTCCTTCAACCCCGCAGCACGCAGCTCTTCCACTAACAACGGCAGGACATCTTTGATAGGTGTTGGCCGGGTGAGGTCATCGAACGTGATCACCGCCGTCTTCTTCCCGGCCGCAATTTCTCTAAGGGGCGGGGTCTCGATAGGCTGGTTCAGTTTCTCACGGATTTGCTCCGGGGTGAGCCCGGCACGGCCGTGTCCCTGCATGTGCTGCATCTGGAGTTCCCAGGTGCTCGGAAAGGTGAGTTGCTCCTCGATGTCTCCGAAGTGCTCGTGCGTGCGGATGGTCACGGTGTTGTTCCCAGCCAAGGGGCGCGGGCGTGCCCAACCTCGCGGGCTCAGCAGCGAGCTACCGACCAGTGAAGCAGCTCCAGTACCCGCTAACGCCAAAAAGCGCCGCCGGTTCAGCTCGGAATCATTGGTGCGATCGGTGTGTGCCATGGGAGGGGTCCTCTAGAGACGGTTTCGAGATCAGTAGTTCCGTCACGATTTCGCAAACAACGACTCGCAGGGCGGCCGTGAGTGATCGTCTCCCGGGAGTAGTGGTGAAGGGATGGGAGGTCTGGGCCGCCCAGTCTGGTGCGTAGGTAAGGGCAGATCTCCCACTATCAGTCTGCGTTCGCCGCTAACCGGCACTCCGAGAGACCGATAGGCCCAAATTACGGCCAGCGCCTCTGCGGGGCCAGCACATCGCTCGGTTTCAAATCGGGTGCTCGCTCCCGGATTCCCTTGCGCTGAAGCGCGGGCTTCAGCCGGTCACCAACTCGTGCGGCTCGCACTTCACGAAGCCCGCAGGCCACCCAACAAGAGATCGCTCACGGGGTCGGAGCGAGAGGCCAAGCGGATGTTTTTGCTGGAGAGCACCCAGTCGGTTGCCATCTCGTCCAAGATGCCAGACACCCTTTCCCTTTCCTTCTTCTACCACCCGAGCGATGAGGGCGAGATACTCCCGGATGCCGCTGCGGGAGAACAGCTCCAGCACGTGGAGTGTGTGACGGAACTCCACCTGGAAGATCACCGCTAGGTCTCGATCCTCCCCCAACAGTGCGAGGTGCAGGGCCACGATGCGCCGCAGCGCCTTCTCCGGGTCGCCCGCCCCTTCATCCACGATCCGCTGTGCCTCCTCGTTGAAGCGCTGCATGGCGCGCTCGAAGATGGAGACGAGGACGTCTTCCTTGCTCTTGAAGTAGAGGTAGATGGTTCCGTCGGCTACGCCGGCTCGTCGGGCGATGGCGGAGACCGTCGTGCGATGGTACCCGTGCCCGGCGATCTCCACCACCGCCGCATCCAAAATCCGCTCTCGCTTGGTTCCTCTCCGCTCAGCGCTCACTGTCTCCGGGTCTCCTCGCCTGAATCACTAATATAGTGAATACTCATTCAACGCGCGCAGATAGCTGGCGTGTCGGCGGCTCCACCCGTGTCGACCAGAATAGTCCCTTTTATTGGGATGTACAAAGAATCATCGGTGTGCTAGGCCTCGTTGACAAGTGGGTAGGAGATTACTAGGCTAATGAATCATCATTCAGTTTCTTCGGCCGGGGGTCCCAATGAAGAGGCAAGTCCGCAAGGTCGCGGTCCTCGGTTCCGGTGTGATGGGCAGCGCCATAGCCGCGCACTTCGCCAACGCTGGCATTCCGTCTCTGGTACTGGATATCGTCCCCAGGGAACCGAGCGACGCCGAGAAGGCCGCCGGGCTCACCCTGAAGGACAGGGCGGTCCGTGACCGGCTCGCTGCCGACTCGGTGAAGGCCCTCCGCAAGGCCAAGCCGGCTCCCCTTTTCACAGCGGACCGCATAGCACTCATCGAGGTCGGTAATTTCGAAGACGACATGTCCCGCCTCGGGGAGGCGGACTGGGTCGTGGAGGTGGTGAAGGAGGACCTAGATATAAAGAAGAAGGTGTTGGCCGCTGCCGCTCCTCACATCGGCCCCGAGGCGATCCTTTCCAGCAACACTTCGGGCCTGTCCCTGGCCCAGATGGCCTCGGTCCTGCCAGACGCGCTCAAGCCCAGGTTCCTCGGCACACACTTCTTCAACCCGCCGCGCTACATGAAGCTCCTGGAGGTCATCCCCACCGCGGACACCTCGCCTGAGGTGCTCTCTTTCGTGGAGGATTTCTCCAACACGCGGCTGGGGAAGGGGATCGTTCCTGCAAAGGACACACCCAACTTCATCGCCAACCGCATTGGCGTCCACGCGATGATGGTCACGCTACGCGTGATGCAGGAGCTGGGGCTAACCGTCGAGGAGGTGGATGCCTTGACCGGACCCGTTCTGGGCCGACCCAAGACGGCGACCTTCCGTCTGGCGGACCTGGTGGGGCTCGACACCTTCCTCCACGTGGCCGACAACGTCCGCCGCAACGTCCCGGACGATGAGAGCAGCGACGTGTTCGCCGCCCCCGAGTTCCTCGAGAAGATGGTGGAAAAGGGCTTGCTGGGCCGAAAGAGTGGTGCCGGCTTCTATAAGAAGGTAAAGGGTGCCAAGGGCTCGGAGATCCTGACTCTGGATCTGGCAACACTCGAGTACCGTGAGGGGAAAAAGGCTTCCTTCTCCGAACTCGAGCCCCTCAAATCCATCGAAGATCCTACCGAACGCCTCGCCAAGCTCGTCTCGGGCAAGGGCCAGGCGGCCGAGGCGACGTGGAAGATGCTGGCCGCCACGCTCTCGTACGCGGCCATGCGCGTGGGGGAGATCTGCGACGACATATCGGCGGTGGACCGGGCGATCCGCTGGGGCTTCAACTGGGGAATGGGTCCCTTCGAGGTCTGGGACGCCCTGGGTTTCCGCAGCGTCACCGAGCGTCTCCAGGCCGAGAAGTACCCACTCGCAGAATGGGTCACCGCTCTGTACGACGCCGGTGCCGAATCGCTCTACCACCGCGAGGATGGTGCCGTCCAGGTGCCAACGGCTAAGAAGGGTGTGCTGGCGCCTGTGCCTGTCGACCCACGGATCTACGACTTCGAGATTCTGCGCGGTGCCGGCAAAGAGATACGAAGCAACGCCGGTGCGAGCCTGTTGGATCTGGGCGACGGCGTCTTCGGCCTCGAGTTCCACTCGAAGATGAACGTTATCGGTCAGGACACCATCTCAATGGTCATGACGGCATGCAGCGAGGCCGAGTCCCAGGGGCAGGCGCTGGTGGTGGCCAACCATGGAGAGAACTTCAGCGCTGGCGCAAACCTGATGCTCCTGCTGATGGAGGCTCAGGAGGGGAACTGGGACGAGATCGATGTCATCGTCCGCCAGTTCCAGGCGGCGACGAACCGGCTCGAGCAGTGCACCGTCCCGGTGGTGACGGTTCCCCACGGCCTGACCCTGGGTGGTGGCTGTGAAGTGACCATGGCCGGCAACGCCATCCGCGCCGCTGCGGAGACTTACATCGGAATGGTGGAGGTGGGTGCCGGCGTGATCCCGGCCGGGGGCGGCTGCATGCGTCTGTACAAGCGTAACGTTGCCGCCCTGCCCGATCAGTCGGACGTGTACCCGGCCCTGCGCAAATCGTTCGAGACCATCGGCATGGCCAAGGTGGCCACGTCCGCAGAAGAGGCGCGCGATCTGAGCTTCCTGCGGAACCAAGACACTTGGTCCATGAACGGTGACCATCGAGTGGCCGATGCCAAAGACCTGGCGCTGGCGATGGCCCGCGCGGGTTTTGAGGCGCCCTTGCCCGAGCGAGAGATCCCCGTGCTGGGCAACGCCGGGGTGGCTCTCATCGAGTCGGCCCTCTTCAACATGGAGCAGGGCAGGTACATCTCCGAGCACGACCGCAAGATCGGGCGAGAGCTGGGGCTTATCCTTAGCGGGGGCAACGTGCCCGGCCCGACTAAGGTGTCCGAGCAGCACATCCTCGACCTGGAGCGGGAGAGCTTCCTGAGACTGTGCGGCGAGAGGAAGAGCCTGGAGCGCATGCAGGCCATCCTCAAGACCGGCAAGCCTCTGCGGAACTGACGGAAGGAGAATAGAGCCATGCGAGAAGTTGTAGTGGGCCTGGCGCTCCGAACCCCGGGAGGAAGGGCGAAAAAGGGGACCTTCCGGCAGACGCGCCCCGACGATTTGGGGGCGGCGGTGATCCGCGCGCTCCTCGAGAAGGCCCCGAACCTGGACCCTGCACGGATCGACGACGTGGTTATCGGATGCGCCATGCCCGAAGGCGAGCAAGGTCTCAACGTGGGCCGAAACTTGGTTCTCCTCGCCGGGCTGCCGGACAGCGTTCCCGGCATGACGGTGAACCGCTTCTGCTCCTCGGGTTTGGAGACAATCAACATTGCCGCTGCTGAGATCGCGTTGGGGCAGGCGGACGTGGCCATCGCCGGCGGTGTGGAGTCCATGACTCTGGTGCCCATGGGTGGAGTCCGTTACCTGCCGAACCCCACCATGACGGCGGAGTCACCGGGCACCTACCTGAACATGGGGCTCACCGCGGAGCGCCTTGCCGAGCGGGACGATATCGCCCGCGAATCGCAGGACGCCTTCGCCTATAACAGCCACATGAAATCAGTGGCTGCCCAGAAGGAAGGGAAGTTCGACGCGGAGCTGGTGCCGGTGAAGACCGCCGTAAGCGATCCGGGGCCCAACGGCAAGCCGGTAGTTAGGGAAATGGTACTGGAGCGAGACGAGGGCCCGCGGGCCGACACCACGCTCGAAGCCCTGGCAAAGCTCAAGCCCGCATTCAAGGCGGGCGGAACGGTCACAGCCGGGAACGCGAGCCAGATGACAGACGGTGCCGCTGCGGTGTTGCTGACAACCCCGGAGATTGCCGCCGAGCTCAAACTCGAGCCGCTGGCGCGGTGGGTGGGTTACTCTGTCGCCGGTGTGTCTCCTGAGATCATGGGGATCGGCCCGGTGGAGGCGGTTCCCAAAGTCCTAAAGCGCTTCGGACTAAAGCTCGACGACATGGACGTCATCGAGCTCAACGAGGCATTCGCCGCACAGAGCCTGGCCGTGCTCAAGGGCCTCGGCGTAGACGCGGAGGACAAGCGCATCAACGCCAATGGCGGAGCCATCGCGCTGGGTCACCCCCTTGGTTGCACGGGTGCCAAGCTCGCGGCCACGGCGCTCCACGAGTTGCGTCGCCGGAAGGGGCGGTACGCCATGGTGACCATGTGCATCGGTACCGGTATGGGTGCCGCGGGAATCTTCGAAGCCATGTGATTGCGCGCCGGCGCGGAGGATAATGTGATGTCAAACGAGAAGGCTTACCCCACCGGCGGCCAGTTCCTCCTGGAGGACACCGCACCCGCCGACGTCTTCACTCCCGAGGATTTCGACGAGACCCAGCGGATGATTGCGGACTCCGTCAGCGAATTCGTCGAGCGGAGCGTAACGCCGCACCGCGAGGAGTTGGAGTTCCACAAGAAGACGGAGCTTGGCAAGCCCCTGTTGCGGGAGGCCGGCGAAGCTGGCCTCCTGTCTGTTGACATGCCCGAAGAGTACGGAGGCATGGGCGCAGAGAAATCGACGACCATGCTCGTAACCGAAATCATGGCCAGGTCGGGGAGCTTTGCTGCCACGCACGGTTGCCAGACGGGTATTGGCACACTTCCCATCGTCTACTTCGGCACCAAGGAGCAG
>JBDHDY010000102.1:0-9389 GCA_039591275.1 Gemmatimonadota bacterium
TCCGTCGGGGAGCAAGGAGCAAGGAGCAGGGAGCGGAGAGCGGGGTCCCCCCACCCCTCCGTGGAGCCATCCAAGCAGTAAGATGTTGTCTGACAACAACGTACTGGCTTGCCAAATCTCTTCTACCAGCGAACGGGGGGAAATGGGGTGGCCGCGCTCCCCGCTCCCCGCTCCCCGCTCCCAGGCAGCGGTGGGGCTGCCGGGAAGGGCTTGCTCCACCCTATGTAGTAAGCTACCTTATCTACTAAGCATACTACATAGGGATAGCCTCATGGCCGGTAGATCACATCTCACCTACTCGTCGGCAATCGTTCTTCAGGCCGCCTCCAGGGGCTATCGCTACGGCTTCGACATCATGCATGCGTCGGGCCTTCCCGGTGGTACCGTTTATCCTGCTCTGCGGCGCCTGGAGCAGAGCGGCTTCGTCAAGTCCTCATGGGAGTCTGACGAGATCGCGCGAAAGGCAAAACGGCCCCGCCGACGGTATTACGAGACGACCCCACACAAGGCGCTGAAGCCCTGGCCGAGGCCTTCAAGCGGTTTCGGTTGCTGCAGCAGACGCTGGAAGCGGAAACACCGGTCGCCGAGCCGGATTCGGAGCATGCGAGATGAATCAGGGAGAAGGGAGAGAGGAGAAGGGAGAGGTGGTGGTCCGCTAATGACGAGGGCGAGCAACCACCCGATGCTACTGCTGAGCAGGCAGTTCATCAGGCTGCTCAGTGTTCTCGTGCCACGACATCGCCGGGCGGAGTGGCGTGAGGAGTGGAACAGTGAGCTCAGTTGCCACTGGAGCGTGGTAGAGGGCAGGGCAATCAGCTGGCCTCTGTCTCGCGTGGGCCTCCTCCGCTGTTCGCTATTCGCCATACCAGACGCTCTGTGGCTCTTCAAGAACGAACGGAGTGTAGACGTGCTTTCACAGGATGTTCGCTACGCCTTTCGCATGCTCTTCCGCCGGCCCGGATTCACTGCCATTGCGGTGTTCACGCTGGCGCTGGGGATTGGTGCCAATACGGCAATTTTCAGTGTGGTCAGCAGTGTCTTGCTGCGGCCGCTTCCATTCCTGGAGCCAGAACGGCTCGTGTACCTTGCCGAGGTGACTCCACAAGGAGGCACTTTCAGCTTCTCGCCGGCGAATTTCATCAGCATGAGGGAACAGGCAGCGCTATTCGAGGACATCGTTGCGTTTCGCGGACGGTCGTTCACACTCACCGGTGACGGAGACCCTGAGCGGATAACTGGGAGACGGATCTCAGCCGGATTCTTCGAGCTCCTCGGACTGGGATTGCTGCGCGGTCGCACGTTCACCCTTGATGACGATGTGGCCGGTGCGGAGCCCGTCGTGATTCTGGGGCGCGGATTTTGGCAGCGACGATTCGGTGAAGATACTGCGGTGGTGGGGAGGACGGTGCTGCTGGACGGGAACTCTTACACGGTAGTCGGGATCAGCTCCTCGGATGTGGAGTTGAGGGGCTTGGCGCCGGATCTTTGGGTGCCTTGGGCGTTCGATGAACAAACGCGAGGAAGGCGGGGCAGTCACTATCTCCGCGCGCTCGGCAAGCTCAAACCCGGCGTCTCGTTCGAAACTGCGCGCACGGAGGTGAAGGAGATCGCGACGCGCCTGGCCGACGCCTACCCGGATACGAATGAGGGTTGGAGTGCCACTGCCACGCCAGTGCACGAGGTGGAGGTGGGATCGGCTCGCACGCCTCTTCTCGTGCTGCTCGGTGCGGTGGGGTTCGTCCTCCTCATTGCCTGTGCCAACGTGGCGAATCTGATGTTGGCGCGAGCCGAAGCGCGCCATCGTGAGTTTGCGCTGCGGGTGGCCCTCGGCGCCGGTGTAGGACGGCTGACGGCGCAGCTGTTGACCGAAAGTCTCGTGCTCGCGGCACTCGGTGGCGTCGCTGGCCTCGGGATGGCGTACATGGGGCTGAACGTGCTGATGTCGGGGATCGGGGCGACGCTACCGTATGCCAGTGCGGTCGGAATCGATGTTTCCGTGCTCGTCTTCACGCTCGGGATCTCGTTTATGGCCGGGACACTCGTTGGAGTAATTCCGGCTCTTCAGCTTGGACGGACGGATCTCCACGCGTCGCTCAAGGAGGGAGGCCGCAATCCCGGTGGCGGGTTCGCTAGGAGACCTCTGGCGAGACCGCGACTACGACAAACGCTGGTGGTGGCCGAGGTAGCGCTCGCTCTCATGCTCGTGGTTGGGGCTGGACTTCTCCTCAAGAGCTTCTGGCGACTGCATCAGGTGGATGTCGGTTTCAACGAACGAAGCCTTTTGACCGTCCGTGTCTCGCTCCCGACGGCGCGTTATCAAAATCAGGACGTAATCAGTACGTTCTACACCAACCTGATCACCGACCTGCGCACGCTGCCCGGCGTGGAACGGGTGGGCGGGATCGACGTGATGTTCTTCACGGGCGATCAGAAGACGGGATTCACGGTGGTGGGAGATCCGGAAAACGAAGGGCCGTTTACGGAGTACCGCCACGTTACGCCGGGGTTCTTTGCCACCGCGGGCGTTCCTTTGATCCGTGGCCGCGTTTTTACCGAGCGGGACGATGAAAACGCGCCTCCCGTTGTGATCGTGAATGAGGCGGTGGTGCGAAGGAACTTCCCTGACAAGGATCCCGTGGGACAGAGGCTGAGTACCGGGTGGGATTCACATCCCGAGTCGTTCGAGGTCGTGGGCGTTGTGGGGGATGTCAAGGAGTTCGGTTTGGCGCGGAGCGCCCCTCCCACGATGTACTGGCCCCATGCTCAGATCAATCCGCAATCCAGCATGGGCCTGATGATCCGGACATCGACCGATCCATTCGCCGTCTTACCGGGGTTACGCAGCACCGTAGGGAAGCTGGATAGCGATCTTCCCGTCTTTCAAATCCAAACCATGGAAGACCGTATCGGGCAATCTCTTGGGAACAACCGTTTCGCCGTGCTGTTGCTAGGTGTTTTTGCGGGAATCGCGCTCTTGCTCGGTGCTATTGGTATCTACGGCGTGATGGCGTACTCGGTGAGTCAGCGCACGCAGGAGGTCGGTGTGCGCGTCGCATTAGGAGCGGGTCGTCGGGAGGTGCTGACTCTCGTGCTGAAGCAAGGCGTGACACTCGCACTCGTCGGCGTGACCGTGGGTTTGATAGGTGCGGTAGCGCTCGGTCGGGTGTTGGCACACATGCTGTTCGAGGTTGGGTCCAGAGACCCGTGGACGCTCGGAGGCGTTGCAGCGCTTCTCACCGGCGTGGCTCTGCTTGCCTGCTACCTGCCGGCACGCCGTGCGGCGAAGGTAGACCCGGTGGAGGCGCTGCGTTACGAGTGAGAAGGGAGAGGTGAGAATGCACCAATCCCTCCGCGAGGTCGAGCTGCGTTCGATCTTGACATTCCTGAATTGCTCCCCCCTCTTCTGGTAAGAGCTACCAGCTACCAGCTACCAGCTACCAGCTACCAGCTGCCAGCTAACAGCTGACTGTTAACACCTACCAACACCGGTGATTAGCTGGGAGCTCAAGAAGATCTGGTGATGATATCCGCGCCAATAGGGAGGGTGTGTAATGCGACGACGGAAGTTCCTCGGCCATGTGGGAAAAGCTGTTGCGGCGGCCGGAGCTGCACAGCTGATGCCAGATAGGGTATTTGCGCGCTCGGATCGGATGACGATGGCTGCAGTGGGCGACTGCGTGATCACTCGTAAGGTCTCCGAGCGTCGAGACCCTCGATTCCTCGATCTCGTCGAGCTCCTCCGGAGTGCAGACTGCACTTGGGGCAATTGCGAGATGATCTTCCACGAGGCGAACCAAGTCTACCCAACTCCCAAGGGCCGGGACATGAATGTGATCTGCGAGCCCTGGGGTGCTGACGAGCTGAAGTGGATGGGATTTGATGTAGTTGGCAACGCCAACAACCACACGATGGACTACGGTGCCGAGGGCCTTCGGGGTACTCTTGCCAACCTCGATCGAGTCGGCATCGCTCACGCCGGGGCAGGGGATAATCTTCAGGAAGCTTCGCGGCCCGGGTATGCGGATACGCCGGGTGGCCGGGTAGCCCAAGTGAGCTGTGCGCCCATTGGGGGTTCAGTCCCGGCGTGGTCTGTGGCAGCTCCGAAGTCGCCGCACTCCAACGGCCGTCCTGGCTTGAACCCTCTGTGGGTGGACTTCACATATCAGGTCGAACCAGCCTCCTTCAATGACCTCAAGCAGGCCGAGGAAGCGATTCGGTCGGTGACGTACACGCCGCTCTATGAGCCGCCGCCGGACGGTGAGCTTATCTTCATGGGTCGCAAGTTCGTTCCCGGATCCCCGACCGCCGTGCTGAGCGCAGGCCGCGACAGTGACATCGAGCGCATCACCAACGCCGTGGCCGTTGCACGTCGTAGTGCATCCGTGGTGATCGTGACGATTCACGCTCACATGACGGCTGGCGATCGAGATGTGCCAGCAGGTTTTCTGCAGCCCTTCGCGCACGCGTGTATCGATGCTGGTGCCGATGCGTTCTTTGGAACCGGCCCGCACCTGCTGCGCGCCATCGAGCTATACCAGGGCAAGCCGGTCTTCTATAGCCTTGGCAACTTTCTCCTTCAGTTCGAGACGGTGCGGCAGATTCCGGCGGAGGTGTTCCAGGCGGGTCAGCTCGATGCGGGAACGCTCGACCCGTCCTTGTACTACGACTGGATCGCAGACTTCTACAGCGACTCGGTCTTTTGGGAAAGTGTCGTTCCATTCATCACCTGGGAAGGCGGCGTGGTACGGGAAATCAAACTCTATCCCATCACGTTAGGACGCGACCAGCCCAGGCACCGCCGAGGAACGCCGATGATGGCCACCCAGCAAGAGGGTGGCAAGATTGTGGATGACCTGGTGAGGCTATCACGGCCGTACGGGACGGAGCTAGAGTTCCGAGAAGGAATTGGGTATGTGAGGCTCTAGTTGTGAGTTGTTAGTCGTGAGTTGTTAGTTGTTAGTTCTTAGTTGTTAGCTCTTGCGTATGGATCATTGGACTCTGTTGTCGAATGCCAGTTTGGTGATACTCGGTCGTAAGGCGCCGCAATCCGCCAACACCTCAGCTTGCCTGCCTTTTTCTGTCCCACTCGGCTGGAAGCGCAGTAACTTGAGATCTGTGGTGATCACAGATACCCGTCGGTCACGATAAGTAGCTAAAGGCTAATAGGCCACAGGTTACAACTAAAAACTAATGACTAACAACTAACAGCTCAGGGAGGGGGAGGGTGGAAGGGAGCCCAATGACCCTTGACATCGCACGGGCCCGGCGCGAGACACCGGGCTGCGAGAACGTCATTCACTTCAATAATGCCGGTGCGGCGCTTATGCCAAAACCGGTCCTCGACGCTACGGTGCAGCACCTCGAGCTCGAGGCTCGTGTGGGTGGCTACGAAGCGGCCAATAGCGCCCGAGCGTCGCTCGAAGGTGTCTACGAGTCGGTGGGCCGCCTGTTGGGGTGTAGGCGTGATGAGGTGGCGATCATCGAAAATGCTACGCGCGCGTGGGACATGGCGTTCTACTCTATACCATTTCGGCCAGGCGATCGCATCTTAACGTCAGTTGCGGAGTACGCGAGCAACTACATCGCGTTTCTGCAGATCGCAAGGCGCGTCGGTGTCGAAATTGAGGCCGTCGCGAACGATGAACATGGGCAGCTCGATCTCGCCGCTCTGCGGTCCGCCATGGACGAGCGGGTGAAGCTGATTGCGATTAGTCACGTGCCGACGAATGGAGGGCTCGTCAACCCAGCTGAGGGAATCGGCGAGATCGCTCGCGAGCATGGCGTTCTCTACCTGCTGGATGCGTGCCAGTCCGTGGGCCAAATGCCGGTTGACGTAAGCCGTATCGGGTGCGACATGCTCTCGCTGACAGGCCGCAAGTTCCTGCGCGGCCCGCGGGGCACTGGAGTATTGTATGTTCGACGGGAACTGCTCGAGCAGCTGGAGCCACCGTTTCTCGATCTCCACGCGGCGGAGTGGGTACAACATGATCGGTTTGAGATCAGGAAGGATGCCCGCCGCTTCGAGAACTGGGAGACCAACGTGGCGGGGAAGATGGGACTGGGAGTTGCAGTGGAGTATGCGCTCCAGTGGAGTCTCGACTCCATCTGGGACCGGGTCCGGGCACTCGCCAGCCAGCTCCGCGAGTCTCTTGCAGAACTCCCGGGTGTCGATGTGCGGGACCTCGGAAGGGTCAAATGCGGCATCGTGACGTTTACGGTAGCGGGTACTGGCGCAAGCGAGATCCGCGATCGGCTTGCGTCTGGGGGTATTAACGTCTCGGTGTCTGCCTGCAACTACACGAGACTGGACATGACGGCTCGGGATCTCGAGGAGTTGGTGAGGGCCTCGGTGCATTACTACAATACCGTGGATGAAGTGAACACATTCGTCGAGGTGTTGAGGGCGATGATGTAGGGCAGAGTGGAAGGGGAGTGGGTGTCCCCCTACGCGCCTCCTCCTGTTACAATCCCTGCTATGATCGCATCGGTGCTGGCGTGGCTCTTCCTCGGCATCGTCTGGGGCCTCACCTGGACGGTAATCAAGATTGGCTTGGCGGATCTCCCGCCCCTCACGTTTGCTGGCCTTAGGTTCTCCATTGCGGCTCTGATTCTGCTGCTCGTGCTGTTGGCACGAAGCGGGCCGCGGTTACCTCGCGGGCGGGCTGAATGGGGACTCATAGGAGGCACAGCCCTTGTCACCATCTCTCTCCAGTACGCGCTGCAGTTCTGGGGACAGCAATACGTGGCGTCGGGTCTTGCTTCGGTTCTGACAGCGACAATCCCGATTTTTGTCATGGTCTTCGCCCATTGGTCGTTGCCGGGTGAGCCGATGACGCGGAGCAAGGTGGCAGGCATGCTGTTGGGGTTGACTGGCGTGGTCATCATTTTCTCTGACCAGCTGCAGTCCCACGGTGTGCTGGCCCTGTTGGGAAGTATCGCACTGGTGGTTGGAGGGGCAGCTACATCCAGAGCGCAGGTCTCGATCAAGAAATCCGGAGGCGGCATCGATCCCATGATCATCGCGGGGTGGCAGATGGGAATTGGCTCGGTTCCCTTGGTTGTGTTTGGGTTCTTACTAGAGGGGTCGCCTACCGCGCTGCACTGGACCCGGTCAGCCGTGCTAGCGCTCATCTACCTTGCGTTCGTCGGCTCCGCCATGGGGTTCCTCGTCATGTATTGGTTGTTTCGCCGGATGGAGGTCACCAAGGTCCTGTCCGTGGCTTTTCTGAACCCGCTGGTGGCCGTGTTCGCCGGCTGGATCGCGCTCGATGAGACGCTGAGCTGGCGGGCATTCTTGGGTGGGGTTGGTATCTTGTCTGGGTTGGCCCTGGTTCTGAGAACCGGGCGCAATCCGGTCAAAGACCGCGCCGCGGTGGCGAACGGCTCTCCGCTCCCAGCCAGCGGGCGTTAGTGGGACATGCGGACAAGCCAAATCCAGACAATAGATCTTCAAAGCCGGCCGCTGATAGCTGGCAGCAGTGGCTGGTAGGGGAAGGGGCTCATGCAAAAGATCAATCTCCAAGACAAGTTTAGGTTGTTTGAAGAACACTGGAGCCCGAAGATCGTTGGCACAGTCAACGATTGTCACATCAAACTGGCAAAACTCGAGGGCGAGTTCGTCTGGCACAAACACGAGCATGAAGACGAGCTATTCATGGTGGTGAAGGGCCGTCTCTTGATGAAGCTTCGGGATGGGGACGTGTGGTTGGAGGAAGGGGAGCTCTTCATTGTCCCGCGGAATGTGGAACACCTCCCCGCTGCGGAAGAGGAAACGTGGGTTATGCTCGTTGAACCCATCAGCACGCTCAATACAGGCAATGTTACTAGTGAAAGAACAGTGGAAAGACTCGACGAAATATGAAGCAGTCCGCTTTCGACATCATCACTTTTGATTGTTACGGTACACTGATCGATTGGGAGACCGGCATTAGCGGCGCTTTCATTGACGCAGCCCGTGCGGACGGAGTGCTGCTTGAGCGCGACGAGGTGGTTCGGGTGTACCATGACATCGAGCCCGTGCTCCAAGCAGAGCAGTACCGCCCCTATCGAGACGTGCTTGGCGAAGCGGCCCGCCTTTGCGCCTCTGAGTTGGGCTGGTCGCTGGCGTCGAGCAGGACGACGTTCCTGGCACAGAGCCTCGAGGGCTGGCCTCCGTTCCCGGACACGAACCCCGCGCTAGAGCAGCTTCGTGGCCTCGGTTATCGCCTCGGGATACTCTCCAATATCGATGACGGCCTCCTTGCGGGGACGCTCCGGCATTTCTCGGTCGAGTTCGATCTCGTGGTCACTGCTGAACAGGTGAGATCATACAAACCGAAACTTGAGCACTTTAATGCTGCCCGCGAGCACCTCGAAGGGGAGCGCTGGCTACACGCCGCGCAGAGCTACTTCCATGACATCGTTCCGGCCACGGAACTGGACGTGCCTGTGGTTTGGGTGAACCGCAAGGGGGAGCAGCCATCCGGCGAGGCCCGACCGGACGGCGAGGTGGCTTCGCTCGAAGCGCTGGTGAAGTGGTTGAGCCGCCCCAGCGCTACCCCGGTGTGAGCAAGGTCACAGATCGGGTCCAGCCTCCAGAGCAGCTTTCCTTACTGTTAGACAGGGAAACACGGGCTTGAACACGCTGGCATTGCAGCACTGTTCCAGGAGATAATGATGCGTCTGTTTAGACTCGGGGTATCGGTTGCCGTATCGCTGATGGTATTGACTGCGGCGGTGGAAGCGCAGGGCAGGCAGGGATTCTGGATAGGATTCGGTCTGGGCGGTGGGGTGAACACGTCGCAAGGTCTCGATGACGCGCGGCGCGGCGGTGGCGCGGGCTATTTGCGCCTTGGTGGGACGATCACTCCCCAGGTGATGTTGGGTGCGGAGGCCCTAGGCTGGGGACGGAGCGAACGCGGAGCCACAATCGCAAGAGGCAACACCACCTTCATGGGCTTGCTCTATCCGAGCCCGACGGGTGGGTTTTTCCTCAAAGGTGGAGCTGGCATCGCGACCGTCGGGGTGACGGCCGACATCCTGGGTACCACGGTCACGAGCACGGAGAACGGATTTGGCACCACGGTTGGGCTGGGTGTCGACGCCAGATTGGGAAACAACCTCTATTTGACGCCGAACCTGGATTTCCTCTTTCAGGCGTTTGAGGGCGGTAGGACCAACACGCTTGTGCTCTTCACGTTGGGCTTGACCTGGCATTAATCACGCGTGGCCTCGCCTCTTGGTCACGCTCTGGTTGGGGTTGCGTCGGCTGCAGTCGTCGTTAGGGCGACTGGTGCAGCCGACGCCGCTACCTCTCCGGTCTTTTGGGTTGGCGCGTTTGTGGCCTCCGGTGTTCCGGATCTCGATGTAGGTTTGCGAATCTTCGGGATGGCGGGGCCGCGCTATCACCG
>JBDHDY010000103.1:0-8930 GCA_039591275.1 Gemmatimonadota bacterium
ACATCGTCGCCGCAACCGAACAGCAGCAAAGCGGCAAGCGTGGACAAACAGGCACTGACCTTTGGCTTCATGTTATCCTCCGTATGGTCCCGTCACGACGTGCTGCCACGGGACTGTCATTCGCTTGGTTGCTAGAGATACGGATGAGGGGTCGCTTTCTACCAACCCACTTGTCGCCATCACTTCTTGCTCACATCCCCGCAACCGGCTCTGAGAGCTCTCGAGCTGGTCCGCATCTCCCCCTCGGTTGTGTCGCAAACAAACGGACGCGGGAGCCCACGCCTACCTCGTGGTGCTCCCGCTGCGCTCATTCAGTGCTGCCATCCGGCTCTTGCGCCGGACGGCTCACGCTTCACGGATTGCCAGCAACTCCTGTTCGATCAGGCCGCGCAGGAGCGGGACCTTGTACCCGTTGTGTGTCAGTGGCCGGGCATTCTGCACCGCAGCCTGTGAGGCTCTCGCAGCAGTTGCGGCAGTGAGCTGCTGCCCGCTGATGACTGCCTCCACCTCTCGGGAACGCCACGGTACGGGCGCCACGCCGCTGAACACGACGCGGCCCTGCGAGACGCGGTTGTTGGAGAACTGCAATGCAAGCGCGACACCGGCCAATGCGAAATCCCAGGACCCCCGTTCCCGAACCTTCCGATACGAGCTGCGAAGCCCCGAGACAGGTGCTGGCAACTCGATGTGTGTGACGATCTCGTTGGCTTCGAGCACGGTCTCCTTGGTTATGTCCGTGGACGGAAGGACGTGGAAATCGTCCATCGGTATGGTTCTAGTGCCGCGCGGTCCCTCGATGTGCACTGTTGCACCCAAGGCTAGCAACGCAGGTGCCGTGTCGGAGGGATGGACGACGAAGCATGCACCGCCGCCCATGATACAGTGATACTGATTCTCGCCGGCGGCTGCGAAACACGTCGTGCCACCCTTGCGGAAGCAGTCGAATTCTCCACGATAGTACCAGCACCGTGGTTTCTGGCAGATGTTGCCACCGATGGTACCCTGATTCCGTAGCTGCGGGCTCGCTACATCTGATGCGGCCTGTGCAAGAGCGCGGTAGCGTTCGGTGACAACCGGATTTGCGGCGACCTCGGCGATCGTTGTAAGGGCGCCGATGCGGAGGCCACCGTTGCGCGTTTCTGCTATCCCACGCAAATCGCCGACCTCGGAGATGCTCACCACCTTCGCCGCATCGAACACCTGATCGCGCAGGCATCCCAGGAGATCGGTCCCGCCCGCATGGACCCTGGCTCCTTCCGAGGATAAATGCTGAAAGGCATCGCGGAGGGTTTGGGCGCGAACGTATGAGAACTTAGGCAACATGGCTCAAACCTCCCCCTGGCTTTCGGCGATTGCCTGAACGAGCCGGCTTGGACAAATAGGCGAGTCGGTCATGCGGACACCGGTTGCGTGATAGACAGCGTTGGCGAGTGCTGCGGCCGTGGGAATCGTCGCAGGCTCGCCGATCCCTTTGGATCCAGTCGTATTCGCTTCGGGGTCCGGCCGATCGATGGGTACGAATTCCATGTCGGCCGGAACATCCAGAGCGGTGGGCAGTTTGTAGTCGTGCCAGTTCTTGTTGACCATCTTCCCCGTCTGATTCCTGTCGAGGATGCGGCACTCGGTCTTTCCGTAACCGATTCCCATTGTGATCCCGCCAAAGACTTGGTTCTGGCACGTGAGCCTGTTCATGATCCGGCCACTGTCGTGGGCGCCGAGGAAGCGAACGATGTCCACTTCGCCGGTCTGCATGTTCACCTCAACCTCGCAGAACTGGACGGCAAAGGGATTCACCCGTTTCCCTTGGGGATTCGGCCCGCGATAACCAATGCCGGTAATCGAGCGGCGTCTCCTGAGACCTTGCAGCGCGGCGATCTCTATCTGCTTGGACGGATCATCGGTGCAGACGATGCTGCCGCCCTCGAGCGTCAAGGTCGATGCAGCTACCTGCAGTTCTTCGGCCGCAATGTCGAAGAGCTGCTTCTTGACATCGAGTGCCGCGGCGCGAACCGCAGGCGAATCCGTAGGCACAGTCTTACTGCCACCGCTCGCAGTGGCGAACTGTGTGGTGCCCGTGTCCGCATGCGCGATCTCCACGTCATCGGGACTCACGCCCAGTTCCTCGGCCACCACCATGGCCATCACCGTCTTCGTGCCGGTGCCGATGTCACTGGCTCCCATGTTGAGATTCACGCTGCCGTCGGAGAAGAGCTTGACGATAGCCGTGGACGGGGGACCGCCTCCACCTGCCACCCACATACCGCCGGCCATCCCCACGCCACGGCGGACGTTGCCGTCATTGCCGGCCCGGGCGATCTCCTCTCGCGTCTCGTTCCACCGGAAAGCTCTCGCGCCTTCCTCGAAACACTCCCTGAGCCCGGTCGTCGTGTACGGCGGGCTGCCTTCCCGGGACTGGCTGAACGTGGGAATGTTCTTGAGCCGCAGCTCAATCGGATCCATGTCAATTGCGTCAGCCAGCGTATCGAGCATCTGCTCCAGCGCCCAGGCACCCTGCGGGTGGCCGGGGCCGCGGAACGGACGCACGGGCCCGGCGTTGATATAGACGTCCGTCAATTCCGTCCGGACGTTCGGACACAGGTAACATTCCTTGATTAGGAAATCGAACAAGGATGTCCCGCCGGCTCGATATGCGCCGCTGGTGCCCCTAGCCTCGAACTCCAGTGCCGTCAAGGTTCCGTCGCGCTTGACACCCGCCTTGAGCCGCATGTTGGCTGGAGGACGGTTGCCCAGGGCGAGTAACGTTTCCTCTCGGGTGACGCAGAGCTTGACCGGGCGCGCAGTCTGTTTCGCCAGAATCGCAGCAGCGATTGTGTACTTACCCGCCTGGAGCTTGCAGCCGAATCCTCCACCCATGTAGTGCCCGACGACGCGCACCTTCGAGAGTGGTAGTCCCAGGCTGCCGGCAACCCCTGCCTGGACGTTGTAGACGCCCTGGGTCGACTCCCAAACGGTGAGGCTGTCGCCATCCCACTTCGCCACGCACCCGTGCATCTCCATGGGTGCATGAATTTCGCACTCGGTTCGATAGTCCTCCTCGAGAACCACGTCGGCCTCGGCAAGGCCCTGTGCGACGTCGCCCCGTTCGTACGTCTGCGTGGGGGTCACCTGGTTGCCTTCTTCATGCACTAGAGGCGCATCGCTGTCGAGGGAACGACGCTCGTCTGACACGAACGGCATGACCTCATAGTCGACCTCGATGGCGCGAACGGCGTCGTGGGCTTGGTATGGCGTTTCCGCAACCACCGCGGCCACGGCTTCGCCCTCGTAGCGGCAACGCGGGTTGAACAACCGCGTCTTGATGAACTCCGAGTGCGGCCGAGTGGCGTTGTCGTCCGGGGTGAACGCGCTGATGACGCCCCTCACGCCGGGCATCGTGGTCACTCGACTCGTATCGACGTTCCTGACCTGCGCGTGTGCGTGCGGGCAGCGAAGGATGGCACCGTACAACATGCCTGGAAGCGAGATGTCAGACGGATAAATCGCCGTGCCGCTCACCCGCTCGTAACCGTCCACGCGCGGCAGGGGCTTGCCGACGACTGCGGTCTCACCCCACGGTTCCGTGTCTGCACGCGGCTCGGGCGTTTCGGGAACCTCCATCCCCTCGACGAAATAGAGGCCGTCGCGTCGCTCACTCATGACTCACCTCCCCGCTTGAGCTCTGCTGCCCGTTGCGCGGCCATGAAAATGTGGGGATAGGTACCGCAGCGACACAGATTCCCACTAACATGCCGGCGAACCTCGTCCAGCGACGGGTCGGCTTTCGCACGTAGCAGGCCTTCGACCGCCATGATCTGCCCGGAGGTGCAGTAGCCGCATTGATAAGCGTCCTTTTCCACAAACGCCTGCTGCACCGGTCCGATCTCTTCGCCGTCCATGAGTCCCTCGACAGTGAGGATGTCGACGTTCTCGGCCTCGACTGCCAGGGTCATGCAGGCGTAGCGCGGCACGTCGTTCATGAGAACGGTGCATGCACCGCACTCACCGCGACTGCAGCCGACCTTCGTTCCAGTCAAACCGAGCTCTTCTCTCAGCACGTGGGCAAGGGACCAACGTGGCTCGACGAGGAGTCGATGTGACCGGCCATTGATCCTGAGCGTCACCCGCACGACGTCGTCGGCTTGGATGACATTCGCCTGAGCGCCGGTCTCGGCGGCGAGCTGGCTGGCTGCTGCCACCGAGACGGCTCCGGTTCCCATTGTCGCGAGAAACCCGCGACGGGTCAGACCCTTACGACCGTCGCTGTCCTTCTCGCCGTGGTCCGTACGGTCATCTGTCATAGGGGTGTCCTCGGGCAAAGCGTGATATCCCACCTCGGAGGGCGTCGCGCGACCGAGATGAAAAGTCCTGGAAACAGGTTCCGATGGGGTTCTGTACACTATGCGGGCTGATCGCAGGAAATTATGAATTCTGTGTGAAGACGCAGCGAAGGGAACAAGCTGAGCTCGAGCATCCCTAGCCACAATTGAGGCGGAGCTTTAACTCGTTATTCTGGCGGGTGTTGCGAGGTCGTGAGTTCCGTGGGCCAGGGGCGCTGCTGGCGAGCTTGGCGCAACTCCTATTATATAATTCATGTTTGCGGCGAGGCCCTGCGAGGAGCCTTTCCGCGTCGGTCCGCGAGCCGTATCGTAGATAGGTTCCGACGTGGATTTGGCCCACCGCGGGGGCCCCGACGACATCATCCTACCCTCGCTGTCCTCGGAGGCGTTATGAACCTCCTCGCCTCACCTGCCTTGGCCCTGGCCCTTATGGGCTTCGTCGCACCGACACCCCAGGGAATCGGGACCGGGGAGCCCCCTGTCAAAGGACCTCGTGTTGTCGGCGATACGGCTCAACCCAGCCTGTTTGCGTCTCACGACTTTCTGTCCCTCACCATCGAGGCTCCTCTCACGACCATTTTCAAAGACCGAGACCAGGAAAGTGAGGAGCATCCAGGGACCGTATCGTACGCCAACGCAGATGGAATTGCCGTCACGCTCCCCGTCGATATCAGAACGCGGGGGAAGACGCGGCTCCAGCCCAAGATCTGCAGGTTTCCGCCCTTGAGACTGGACTTGCCCACCGACGAGGTTGACGGAACGCTCTTCGCGGGCCAGGACAAGCTCAAGCTCGTCACCCACTGCCAGGATAACCGCTCCGAGCACGAGCAATACGTTTTGCAGGAGTACCTCATCTATCGCACGTATAACCTGCTGACCGATCTGAGTTTTCACGTCCGGCCGGCCCACGTTACCTACGTCGATACCGACGGTGAGCGCGATACGCTCACGCGCTACGCCTTCCTGATCGAGGACGAAGACGCTATGGCGGCTCGCAGCAGCTGGGAGGTTTTGCACGTGCCGCAGATCCCGCCGCACGAGATGGAGCCACTGCAACTCGCGTTGCTGGAAGTGTTCCAATACATGATTGGGAATACGGATTGGTCTGCGTTCATGCGTGAGCCCGACAGAGAAGAGTGTTGCCACAACACCAAGCCCGTCGGCAACACAGCAGGCCCGGTGTTCTCAGTGCCGTATGATTTTGACATCACCGGCGTCGTCTCGACGCGCTATGCCAACCGGTTGTTTCGGGAAAACCTCGAGCGGACACAACGTCGCACCGTGCGCCAGCGGCTTTACAGAGGAGCGTGCACGTCCGGGACATATCTCGATCAGATCTTTCACCTGTTCAACCAGAAGCGGGAGCCGATCTACGCGTTGTATCGCGAGCAGGAAGGTCTCGAGCCCGAGATCGTGGAAAAGAGCCTCGAGTACTACGACGAGTTCTACGAGGTCATCAACGATGCCGGAAAGATCAGGAGGGAGTTCGTAAGGAAGTGCAGGGAGATATGATAAGTGAGAAGGGAGAAGTGAGAAGGGAGAAGGCCCTTCCGCTCCCTTTCCTCGTTTAGCCACAGCTGGCAGCTGGTCGCCGGCAGCGGGGGCGGTGCGGAGGGAGGGGAGAAGTGAGAAGGGAGAAGGCCACCCACCCCACTCCGCTCCCAGGGGGAGCGGGCACAGCACTGCCCCCCACTACTCCGGAGCGGGGAGCAGGGAGCGGTTCTTAGGAAGGATTCCCGTCATTGACGTGGCGATTCTTCTGGAACAGAAGCATTGCGAAGTAACATTGTTATAATTAGGCCCTCCTCGCACCAGACCTTCCCGCGACCAACTTGAAACACACGCCGGGCTGAGGTCGTAGAGCATGCTGTGCGGATAACGCTGACGGGGCGTGCTATTTGCTATTTATTTACTCTACATTGTTCAGTATATAAGAGGTGCTGCTCCCATGGGCCGCGATGCGCTAGGTGAATTCGAACATTTGATCATGCTGGCAATTCTAAGATTGGGACCGCAGGCGTACGGCGTCCCGATCATTGAAGAGGTGGAAGCCCGGACCGGGCGAACCGTCTCGGAGGCCGCCGCCTACTTGACGCTCAGGCGCTTGGAGGAAAAAGGGTGGATCAAGTCCAGGGTCGGCGAGCCGACCCCCGAACGAGGCGGACGGGCGAAACGCTACTTCAAGCTGCTCCCAGTAGGCGTCAAGCGGCTTCGGGAGTCCCGCACTGCATTAGTGCAGATGTGGGAGGGCGTGGCGGCAGAACTGGACCGGTGACAGCATGACGCCTCCAAAGCTGCCTCTCTTCTTCATTTCGCTCTTGGCACCTGCGGACGGTCGTGACGAGATCCTTGGAGACCTCAACGAGCGATTTCTTGGCATCGTACGGCGCCGGGGCATGCGCGGCGCGAGACTGTGGTATTGGTCCCAGGCGTGGAGTGCCGTCGTGCGCTTCGGCGCCAGGCGACTCAACCTCCGACTCCCGATACGAAGCGAACCCAACCGACTTCGCGGTCCACAGCGTAGCAACAGGGGAGAAGTGATGAACGCGACGTTCTCTGACATCAGATATGCTGTCCGCGGGTTGATCAAGAGCCCCGGCTTTACCGCGGCGACCGTGTTGACCCTCGCCCTCGGAATCGGCGCAAACACAGCCATGTTCAGCGCGGTCAACTTCATCCTGGTAAAGCCTCTTGCCTACGAGGATCCGGACCGCCTGATCATGGGGCTGAGCACCTACAAATCGCAGTTGATGGGCAACGTGTCTGCCATGGACTACTGGGACTTCCGGGATCAGAACGACGTGCTCGAGTCGATGGCCACGATAACCAGCTTTCGGCTTGGCGTGACCGTCGTTGGGACAGGCGAAGCGGAACGGGTTCAGGGCGCCATTGTGTCCGTGAACCTTTTCCAAACTCTTGGTGTGGATCCCCAGCTGGGTCGTCATTTCGTGCCCGAAGAGGAGTTCCGTGACTCGGGCAACGTCATCCTAATCAGTCATGGCTATTGGCAGCGCAATTTCGGTGGGGACGCCGGTGTACTCGGTCGCACCCTCCTGCTGAACGGAACACCGTTTGCCATCATAGGCGTGATGCCCGCCGGTTTCCACTTCCTGCACGACGTCGAGCTGTGGAGACCGATGCAGGTTGAAGCCGATTGGACTGTTGCCAGGCGGTGGCACAACTTCTTCACGGTGGGGCGACTCAAGCCTGGCGTGACGATGGGGCAGGCACAGGCACAAATGGATGTCATTGCCGGGCAGCTCGCGGTGGAGTACCCGGAGTCCAACAAGTACTACGGTCTTCGTCTCTTTGGGTTGCACGAAAGCCTGGTCTTCTTCGTTCGTCCGGCTCTTCTCATGCTCATGGGCGCAGTGGGTTTGGTGCTCCTAATCGTCTGTGGCAATGTGGCCAGTCTGCTGCTCGCGCGATCGCTTGCGCGGCGCACCGAGGTTGCGGTGCGCTCGGCCTTGGGTGCCACGCGTTCGCGACTCGTTCGCCAGTTTCTTGCCGAAAGCGCGGTGTTGGCCGTGACTGGTGGCGCGCTGGGGTTGCTCTTCGTGCAGTGGGCGCTGGCGACCATCCGCCGCATGGCACCGCCCGAACTACCGGGTGTTGCGAACCTGAGCATCGACGGAGTCGGGCTGGGCTTTGCCCTGGGTGTGTCCGTGCTCACGGGGCTGATGTTCGGAATCGTTCCGGCCCTGCGAAGCGCAAAAAGCGATACATCGCAGGAACTCAAGGCTTCGGGAAGAACCACCGAGACGGGAAGCGGGATCAGGCTGCGCGGCAGCCTGGTGGTTGCGCAGGTGGCGCTTTCTCTCGTGTTGTTGATCGGATCGGGCCTCTTGATTCGCAGTTTCCTGAGCCTACGGTACGTGGACGCTGGTTTTGATCCGTCGAATCTGCTTACGGCTGAGATTACACTGCCCAGGACGGGGGACTACGAAGAGCCGGAACAGCGCATTCGCTTCTATGAGAGCCTGATGAACGACGTTGCGGTGCTCCCGGGTGTAGAGGCGGTCGCAGCCAGCAACCGCCTCCCTGTGAAGAACCGCGGCGGCGATGTCAACGTTTATGCAGCAGAGCGTCCGCCTGTGACGGAGGGAGAGCTGCGAACTGCCCTGGTCCGGACCGTCTCCCCGGGCTACTTCGAGACCATGCGCATCCCGTTGCTGACGGGGCGCGAGTTCACTCCGTCCGATGACAGCGACGCGCCACGTGTGGTGATCGTCGACGAGAGCGTGGCGGAGCGGTACTTCCCAGGGGAGAATCCCTTGGGGCGAGGCTTGGTAGTGGATGTCGGGACCGACGAACCGTGGGAGATCATTGGCGTCGCCGGGTTCGTGAGGCAGAATAATCTGCAAGAAGGCGAGTGGAACCCGACGGTGTACTTCCCGTACACGCAGGGCCCGCGACTGACTATGCGACTCGCCATCAGGAGCAACGGGGAGCCGCTGGCGCTCGTGGGGGGCCTGCGCCGCGCGCTTGGAGCGTTGAATCGGGATATCCCACTAGCGGCAGTGGAGACGATGGACGAAGTCCTGTCGGGTTCCGTGACCCAGCCGAAGATGCAGGCGTATCTCGTGGGTGGCT
>JBDHDY010000104.1:0-8923 GCA_039591275.1 Gemmatimonadota bacterium
ACCTTTAACGAGTCCTCCGGCGAAGCCATCCGAAATCCGAATGATCGACCTTCTTGCTTTGACTTTCCTTGGCCTCTTCGGCTATCTCGGCTGGCGGCGCGGCACCATCCTCACCGCGTTGTCCGCCGGCGGTCTCGTGCTCGGGTATCTGGGGGCGCTGTTGTTCTATCGGCCCGTCGGTCGCCTGCTCGAGTCAGCGTTGGGTGTGCCGCCGATACTCGCGTTCCCGCTGGGTGGCCTGGCCGCACTTCTCCTTACCAGCATTCTCGTGAAGATCGTGACTGTACGAATCTCGGCGAATCGGCGGTGGCGGGTCGATCGGGGTTGGATGCCGTCCACGCGTGACCGGGTAGGGGGTGCAGCGTTGGGTGTCGTGTGGGCGCTCGGGATCGTGATCGTCCTGGCGTGGGGTCTCATAGTGTTGCGAGGGCTCACGGGTTCGGGGCCGGATGCGGAAAACAGCATTTCTGGACGGCTGGCTTCCGCCGTTGTGGGCAAGGCCGTGTATGCCGTGGCCAGCCGAGCAACGGGGAACCGCGTGCTCGCCTCCACGATGGCGCTCGTAGCCGTCAAACCGTCCGAGGGAGCCGAGTCGCTCAACCGATTAGTGAGCGACGAGAGGCTACGTACGGCGTTTCAAGCTACCGCGCTGCGGGATGCGTTCGTTCAATCCGATGCTGTGACCATCGCCCAGCACCCGACCATCCGGAGTCTGGCCGGCGACGAACAGTTCGTCGAGGCCGCCCAAGCGGTTCAACTGGTGAGTGATGCTGAGGGGACCGCATCGCAGGAAGAGCTGAGTGCGCAATTGGCGGAACGTCTGGGGCCGATGATCCGCGCCGTGCACGGCCTGTCCGGCGACGCCGAGATCCAATCGATGCTGGAGGATCAAGAGTTCATGGAGCAGATCGAGCGGGTCGACCTGGCTGGCCTTGTAACCGATCCGAGGTTCAACCGGCTCGCCGGGAGGATTTTGACGACGCTACGGGCGGAAAGGTGAGAAGTGAGAAGTGAGAAGTGACAAGGTGCGTCGCTCGCGTGGCGGTCCCGGCCCGAGAGCCCGGGACTCACATTACTTCGGGATCTGCGTGTCCCACGTAGCAGGGTCGAGCGTGCTCTCTTCGAGATCCAAGCGCCATGTACGCATGCGTGAAGTGTTCTCGTGGCCCTTGTGGAGGAATTCCTCTACCTCGACGGCGTGTTTCGCTGATGATGGATCGTTTTCGTTCTTCGCTTTGACGAAATCATACATGGCAACAACCGCGCTGCCGTCAAAGTAGATCTGGCGATACGTTAGCTCGGCCAACTGCCGGAACTGCCTCGAGACTTTCTCCTTTGGTATGGCCTCCAGAGTGGTCTTTGCATCTTCAATGATTCTGCGCGCCCCGTCACACATTTCTCTCAAATCCGAAGAGTATTGCGCAAAGTCCGGTCGGCTTGCCAAATGCAAGCTTCGTTTCAGGCTCAACAACCACGATTGCGGGAAGTAGTAGTCGTGTATCGGTGCAAAGCGAGCGCGGATATCGCGTAGCTCATCGCTAGCGACCTTGAGATCCAGGACTTGAGGGCTTTTCGCCATCCTGTACAACGCCTCCCACGGGTCACTTGACGGCATTAGCACTCGCTCCATCGCGACAGGTAACTCTACCACGGACTACCCGGGTACTCATAGCGAAGATAGGGCTTAACCTGCAAATCGGCCAGGATTGACACGGCGCACCCGGGATTATATTTGAGGCCCAACGCTTTGAAGGATACGATGGTCGCCCACGAGATATCCAAGAGGGTCACCCTGCGCGCTGCCCTGCCGCTGGTAGCATCGGCCGCGCTTGCGGCGGCCTGCAATGAGACCACTCCCGGCAACGTCGTGCGCGTCGCCACTGACGTGGACGCGGAGATTCTCGACCCCCGCCTCGGCAGGAACACTACGGACTTCCGCGTAGCTAATCTCCTGTATGACGGCTTGGTTCAACTGAACGCGGCGCTCCAACCAGTGCCCGACCTCGCGGAAGCCTGGGAGCAACTCGGTCCCACGAGCTGGCTGTTTCACCTTCGGGACGGCGCCCGTTTCCACGATGGGGTGCCCGTCACCGCGGCGGACGTGGTGCACACGTTCGAGACCATCTTGGATCCCGAGCTGAGGGCGCCCTCCCGTAACCTCTATGTGCCCATCGACGAGATCGAGGCCGTCGACGATCTGACCGTCCGGTTCACGTTGGCGGAGCCCTATGCGCCTCTACTGAATTATCTCGACCTGGGGATCGTGCCTAAGCATTTGGCCGAGTCGGGCCACGATCTGGGATCCGAGCCGGTCGGGAGCGGGCCCTACCGCTTTGTGCGGTGGAACAAGGGTAGCAGAATTCTGCTCGAGGCCAATATCGATCACTGGAATGGTGCACCGCAGGTAGAGAGGATCGATGTAGTGCTGGTGCCGGACAACACAGCCCGGGCCCAGGCGTTCGAAGCGGGCGATCTCGACCTGATCCAATCACCACTTGCACCGCAGGACATCGCGCGTCTTGCAGATGATGATCGCTTTGCCAGTCGCATCGAATTCGGGATCGCCACGACCTATCTCAACTTCAATACCTCCGTGCCGCTCCTGGCCGACACGCGGATGCGTCGCGCGCTCTCCATGCTGGTAGACCAAGAGACGATCATCAATCAGATCTACGAGGGAATGGATGAATCGGCCAGCTCCATCTTGCTTCCCAACTGGTGGGCGTATTCGAGCGATGTCGTGCAGCCCTCGTACGATCCCGAGGCGGCACAACGGCTGCTTGCGGAATTGGGATGGCGCGATGCGGACGGCGACGGTGTGCGGGAAAGGAACGGGCAGAGGCTCGTCGTGAGGCTGGGAACACACAGCGAAGACGTCAACCGCGTCCAGACGGTGGAGTTCCTGCAGAACACGTTTGCACAGTACGGGATAGTGACGAACATCCAAATCTCAGACTGGCCGTCCTTTGCCGCACGGCGGGATGCCGGCGATTTCGAGATCATCCTGCTCGGCTGGACGCAGCTCATGGACCCGGATCGCGCCACCTTCGAGCAGCTCCACTCGACTGGTGGCCTCAACTGGGGCCGGTATAGCCACGCGCAACTGGACGGGCTCCTCGAGCGGGGGCGAACGGCTCAATCACAAGAGGAGCGCGCGGTGGCCTATCGCGAAGCTGCTCGCCACATCGCCCGCGAGGTCCCTTACTACATCCTCTCCTACCAAGGCTATCAGGTGTTCTACGATCCGCGGATCGAGGGTTTCGAGCCCAATCCTCGGGGGTTGCTGCGGAGTCTGGCGAAGTCCACACTCTTGCAGTAACGTCCATCGGCCCATCACAGAGCGGCCGGACCAAACCAACGCATGCTCGCCTACACCGCCAAGCGTCTCGCCCTCCTCGTGCCGCTCTTGTTCGGCATCGTCGTTGTGGTATTCGGGCTCATGCAGATCATTCCAGGCGATCCAGCGGTCGTTTTGCTGGGACAGGATGCGACCCCGGAGGCCGTGGCCGAGCTTCGTCACGTCCTCGGTCTCGACCGTCCCCTGGTGGTGCAGCTAGCCAGATACGTCGGCAACCTGGTTCGCGGCGACCTCGGCGAGTCGATCTTTCGCGGCGAGCCTGTCATCACAGCCATTGCGAGCCGCTTGCCGGCCACGATAGAAGTGACTGTGGTAGCCCTCGGCTTTGCAGTCCTCGTCGGTCTGGTGCTGGGTGTACTTGCTGCCGTCAAGCGAGGCTCGGCGGTCGACGTGATGAGCATGCTGTTCGCACAACTCGGCGTTTCCATGCCTGTTTTCTGGCTCGGCATCCTCTTGATGTTGTGGTTCGCCGTACAGCTGAATTGGCTGCCCGCGGTGGGTAGGGGCGATCCCCTCGTGAGCGCGACGGGGGCAGCCCTCACCGGCAGACCCGGCGCATTGCTTGATTCCCTGCGTCACCTCGCTCTTCCGGCGCTCACGCTGGGACTGTATAGCGCTGCCATCATGAGCCGTCTGGTTCGCGCTTCGATGCTGGAGACGTTGACTCAGGATTTCGTGCGCACTGCCCTGGCCAAGGGACTTCCGGGATGGTTGCTCGTCTTCAAGCACGCGCTCTCCAACGCCCTTCTGCCGGTGGTGAGCGTGATCGGACTTCGCTTCGGGGAGCTCTTGGGCGGCGCGGTGCTGACGGAGAGCATCTTTGGCTGGCCGGGCCTCGGACAGCTTGCGGTTACAGCGATCTCGCAGCGGGACTTCCCTCTGGTCCAGGGCATCGTGCTGGTTTTCGCGTTCATGTTCGCAATCGTGAATCTGCTGGTCGATCTAGCAAATGCTGTGCTGGATCCCCGGGTGCGGTTGGAGTAGAGAGATGCGGATCCACCGGCACATCCGTCACCCCTCGCTCGTCATCGGCGCAGTCGTTGTCGGCGTCATCGTGTTGGTGGCTACGTTTGCGCCGTGGGTGACGAGTTACGATCCCGAGCAGATGGACATGGCCAACCGTCTCGCGGGGCCAAGTCGTCTTCACATTTTGGGAACGGATAATTTCGGTCGTGATCTGTGGACGCGGGTTGCTTTTGGTGCTCGCATATCTTTGGTGATCGGCCTCATCTCCGTGAGCGTGGCTGCTGTCGGCGGTACGCTCGTCGGTCTCGTTGCCGGGTACTATCGTGGTTGGGTCGATCTTCTGCTTATGCGCGTCGTGGATCTGTTCCTGGGCTTTCCTCCCATCATTCTGGCTCTTGCACTCGTGGCCGCACTTGGACCGGGTGTCGTCAACGTTACGATTGCGCTGGTGGCTGTCTTTTGGACGCAGTATGCACGGGTCGTGCGGGCTATCACTGTTGTCGAGTCCGAGCGGGAGTACGTTGCGGCCGCTCGGGCCATCGGTATGCCCGGCGCGCGTATCTTGTTACGCCAAATTCTGCCTGGGACTATCGGGCCGGTGGTCGTGCTGGCAACACTTGGGATTGGCACGGCGATAATCGCCGAGTCGGGTCTGAGTTTCTTGGGCTTCGGCGTTCAGCCCCCGACACCGACGTGGGGGTGGACGTTAGCCTATGGGATGCGTTTTCTGCGCACGGATGTCTGGTTGTCCACTGTACCGGGCCTGTTCATCATGATCACCGTGCTGGGCTTCAATCTATTCGGGGATGGGTTGAGGGATGTGTTGGATCCGAAGGGGAGGGTAGGGCGGTAGGGAGAAGGGTGTAGGGTGTGGGGTGTGGGGTGAAGGGTAAGGGAGAAGACGGCTGGGGGCAGGCGTCGAGGCTGTGCCGGGGGTGTCTTAGGAGACGAGCTGCGGCGTCCTTCAGGACGCGCCGCACGAGCGCCGAGCCCGGCCTTCAGGCCAGGGCCATGTGCTGTGGGCGGTTGAGCTGGACGGAAAAACGCCCTCAGTTCGACGCCCCAGTTTCTAATGTGGGGTCCGGGGCCCGATAGAAAATCGGCCTCTCCGGTAGCGCATCCAGATCGATGATCTGTCCCTCCTTCATCACAACTTCGAGTTCTCTGATATTCCCGATGTCTTCCAGCGGATCGGCGCCCAGAATCAACAGGTCCGCAAACTTGCCGGGCTCTATCGTCCCGAAATCATCCAGCATCTTCGATGCGATGGCACCATTCTTGGTGGCAGAGACGATCGCTTGCATTGGCGTCATGCCAAGCTCGACCAGGCCTTCGATGGCGATGATGCTCCCGATCCCGTGGTCCTGGTGCTCGGGCTTGGGACTCCGCGCAAACTCGGGAGCGGCGCGGCGATAGTTGTCGGTGCCGATGGTGACAATGCAGCCGGCATCGATGAGCATCTGTGCGTTACTCCGCCGGGTTTCCAGGCCGACACCGAGCGTCTGCCGGTCTCGCCTCAGCTCTGCAACTGTCTGCGTTCGGCGAGCGGCGTTCCCCTGATGTCCCATCACGGCCTCGCCCCGCTCGGCCACGCGCTGCTCGGCTTCCGCTTTGCTTTTCACGTGTTCTTCCCACGCCTTGCCCGTCATCGTATTAACCAGCATGGAACAGACGATGCCGCGATCTGCAATCATCTGGGCCAACCACGTTGGCATCTCTCGCGGACTCAAGATCTCCGGGTGTTGAATAAGATCGATACCGGCCTCCACGGCGAGCCGCAGACTCTCGATGCTCGTGGCATGCGTTTCTGCTACCAGGCCTCGCGCATGTGTTTCCTCCACCATCACTCGCTGCTGTTCGGGCGAGAAGCCAATTAGCACCGGCCGGCCGAAGTGTGCACTGCCGCCGTACTTGATGAAGTCGGGCCCTTTGTCGAGGTACTGGTTGATCGCAAGGCGCAGCTCGTCGGGTGTGAGGTCTACCAGCTCTTCCCCCGCCCCCTGGCTGATGAGGTCGTTCATGCGCTCTTGAAAGAGCGTGAGTCCTTCCTCTGGGATGAGGCTAAAGGTTAGGGAGAATGGGCCGCCCCAACCCACGATGTTCCCAGCAACTAGCATCCGTGGTCCGACGACGGCGCCGCGTGCAATGGAATCGCGAACCTGAATCAGGGGAGGAAGCACCCCGTAACTGTCTCGGACTGTCGTGACGCCGTACTTGAGCTGGAGTTGAGCGGCTTCGAGCACCACTTCATGTTGGCGGCGCTCGTAACGCACCAGCGTCTCGTACCGCGCGTTGGTGTTACCGCCGTAGAGTGACAGATGAACGTTGGTATCGACGAAGCCAGGCGTGATGTATTTACCTGACGCATCGATGACTGTGGCATCCGCAGGAACGTCGACCGATCCACGGCGCCCCACTGCAGTAATCCGCTGTCCGGACACCAATACCACGGCGTTGGACAGCACGTCACCGCCGTTGCCGTCGATCAAGGTTCCGCCTACGATGGCGACCGGCTCCTGCGCGACCTGCGCCGAGGCTGCCGCGTTAATGGCGATGCAGAGGACTGCGGTCCAGCGCCACGACTGTCGCAAGATCATGTGTGCACCTCCAACGTTATCTGAGCCCGAGCGCCCCTGGATCTCCGGGGCTTGCTACAACGTACTCCGCCGTGCGCGCGCCGTCCACGGCACCGGGGCGAATCTGCGCTTGCGGGCGAGGAGACGGGGTAGCAAACTGTCTGGGCACGAGATTTCTTTCGCCGAGGCGCTGTGAGAGGTCGAGCGCTCAGAGAGCTGCGGTGAATCCAGATGCTAAAGTGAGATAATCGGGATCAAACATATGAGACGCATTGCTGTGAACACTATGGCCAACGGAACCGAAGCCGCCCTGCACCTTCACGAGCTCAAGGGCAAAGCGGGAGACGGCCCCACCGTCGGCATCTGCGCCGCCATTCACGGCAACGAGCCCGTGGGGACGGAGATCGTGCTCGAAGTGGCAAGGCGATTTGCTGACAAGCAGTTCCGCGGCCGCCTGCTGTTGCTACCCGTGGCCAATCCTTTAGCCTTCGAGGCCAACAGCCGCCACACCCCGCTGGACGATCTCAACCTGAACCGACTGTTCCCGGGGAAACCGGACGGCTGGTTTTCTGAGCAACTGGCCCACGTGATCACTGAGGAATTCTTAAACAAGATCGACGTGCTGATCGACATTCATTCTGGTGGCGACCGGCCGACCGTGGACTACGTGTATATAAGGAATGCGGAGGATCTCTCGCGGAGCTTCGGCTCCCGGGTCCTCTATCGATCGCAGGCCGGCAAGGTGGGAACGGTTTTCGAAGGGACCTCGGTTGGGGTGACCGAAGAGAGGGGAGTCCCGTCTGTTACCGTCGAGTTGGGCGGTGGCCTCATCGATCAGGCGCCTTACGTAAAGCGGGGAGTGAAAGGTGTCGAGAACATGCTACGAGTGCTCGATGTGATGGACGGACCCCCGAACCCGCCACCGGAGCAGATTGTGGTGAGTGGCATCGAGACCATCCGGCCGCGCCAGGGCGGTTTCCTCGAGACCGCAGCGCCGGCACTCGGCGAAACGATCGAAGAAGGCGCGGTGCTAGGGCGTGTGGTGAGTCCGTACACGTTCGAGGTGTTGGATGAGATCCGCAACCCGGTCCCGCACGGTGTCATGATTCTTTCCCACCTAACCAGAAACCTCGTCCAGCCGGGGGATTACGGGTATATGGTTGGGAGTCGGGAGTAGAGGGGCAGAGGGGGCAGGAGGGGAGAAGGGGCAGGGGGGCAGAGTAGGGGGCCAGCAAACAAACCAGCCGTTCCTCATGACATGCGGAACGGCTGGTTCTTCAACTAACAACTAACAACTAGCAACTAACCACTACTCATACCGCAACGCCACCATCGGATCCACTCGGGTCGCACGCCTTGCCGGCACGAGGCTAGCCAGCACCCCAACCGCCGAGATGACGAAGACGATCGTACCGAACACCATCGGGTCCCGGGGTTGGACATCGAACATGACGATTTGAACGACGTTACCGACACCTAGAGCGAGGCCTAGGCCCAAGGTGAGGCCGATGGCGAGCTGTATTCCGCCCTCCCGTACGATGAGACGCAACACATCCCGCGCGTTCGCCCCCAACGCCATGCGAATCCCCATCTCTTGAATGCGTCGACTCACGGAAAAGGCCAACACCCCGTAGAGCCCCACAGATGCGAGGAAGAGAGCCGCCACGCCAAACACGATGAAGAGTGTGCCGAAGACGTTGTAGAACCACGTTTGTTGGCGGATCACTTCGGACATGTCGCGTACCCAGTATATCGGCAGATCGGGATCCACCGCGCGGACGGCGTCACGAACCTCAGGCGTAAGCGCCATCGCGTTGCCTCCTGCGACCTGGATGGCGATGCTCACGAATTGACGGTCGGCCTGCAGGAGTGGCACGTAAATGCCCGCGGAGTCCTCCGGCGGGGATTGAAATCCCTCGACCTTCATATTCGGGGCGACGCCCATGATCGTGAGCCACGGCTCCTCACTCTCCGAAGTTCCCTGGCGGATCTGCCGGCCGATGGGGTCGGCGCCGGGAAAGAA
>JBDHDY010000105.1:0-8778 GCA_039591275.1 Gemmatimonadota bacterium
GTTCCCATTCGGCTTGCTCTATCCCAAAACCGGCAACTTCATCGCCTTCGTGGGCAACCTGTCTTCCCGTCGGTTGGTACGCCGGTGCATTGCGACCTTTCGGCGTCGGGCGGCCTTTCCTTCAGAGGGAGTCGCTGCACCCGGCTACCTTCCGGGAATCTTCTGGTCGGATCACTGGTCGTTCTGGCGAGAGCGTTACCGGGCCGTCATGGTCACAGACACGGCGCCGTTCCGCTACGCCCAATATCACACCCCCCTCGACCTCCCCCACAAAGTCGATTACGAACGGACGGCGAGGGTGGTGTGCGGCGTGGCGGAGGTCGTGGAGGAATTGGCGGGGGCAACGAAATGAGAAGTCAGAGGGGAGAAGTGAGAAGGATGATTGGCTGCCGGCGGCCGGCGGCCAGCTGGTAACCGTGGTGGGACAAAGACCATCGAAGGAGCCAATATAGATGCTTAAACAATTGCGATAACATAACTTATACTACATATGTGAGAGCTCACCCACCAACGTTTCTCCCTCATCCCGATGTGCCTAGCCGGAGCCAGCTCTGATGCACCAGCGGGTCGCCAAGGCCAACCGCGCACTCGACGCACACTGTGTTTGCCGGTTCACAGATCTCCAAATCGGATGGCGTTATCTTGCTGGTATGCTCTTGAGAAAGCTCTTCCCGGCTCTCGTCCTCGTTACGCTCTCCCCGGTGCGGCTCGCCCTCTGCCAGAACCCCGCCATGGCTGCCGACATCCGCTGGCATCCCCAGCAGCCGATACAGGGATCGTTCGTGTTTGTGATCGTGCGAGTGGGCCCTGATGGTGGCAGCGACACCGAGGTCGTGGTGAGCGGGAATCTCGCCGGCCAGCCGCTCCACTTCGAGCCAGACAGATTCGGCGAGCATCGGGCCCTCGCCCCTGTCCCGGTGAACGCCAGAGAAACCATCCCGCTTCAGCTCTCTGTCCAGCAGGGCCGTCGGACTGCACATCGGGTCGTCACCATCGGCGTGCAGCCAGGCAATTTCCGGTCGGAGCGCCTGACCGTTTCATCACGATTCACGACGCGCCCCGACTCGGCGCTCCAGGAGCGGATACGGCGTGAGAGTGCAAGGTCGGCCCGCGTATCTCGGGAGACCCACAACACGCCGCGCATGTGGTCGGGCGAGTTCGTACGCCCCCGGCCCAGCCGGATCACCAGCGAGTTCGGTACCGGGCGCATGTTCAACGGGCAACTGCGGAGTCGGCACATGGGAGTCGACTTTGACGGCGACGTAGGCGACCCCATCCGGGCGGCGAACCGCGGAGTGGTGGCGGTGGTGGGAGACTTCTACTACGCGGGCAACGTCGTGTACCTCGATCACGGCGCAGGGCTCGTTACGATCTACATGCACATGAGCGCCGTCGATGTTGAGGAGGGGCAGATCGTCGAGCGCGGGGAAGTGCTGGGCAAGGTGGGGGCGACAGGTCGGGTAACTGGCCCCCATACCCATTGGGTCGCCCGCTACGGGCGGATTTCGGTTAACGCGCTTTCTCTCTTTGAGCTGGACGTCGCACCGCTAGCGCAGCCTGCCAGCCTGCGGGTGGAACCAGCCGAGCGTTAGGCCTCACTCGACAGCAACCCGCATGCAACTACCTACGGCGTGCGAGGCGTCGCCGCTCGGGCAGGCACCTTCTCGTTTGCCGTCTTTCCCAACCGTACTCTCACCACGTGCGGCCTGCCGTCGTCGACCAGCGGGATTTCGCAGGATTCCTGCAAAGCATCGTCGAGCGTCAACCGCTCCACACCTCGGTGTACGCGCTCCGGGTTTTCCACGGTGATTCGGTACTCTGTGCCGCCGTGCCGGAACGTTGCGTTGAAACCGGCCCACTCGCTGGGCAGGCACGGATTGATCCGCAGGCGCGCGCCGATCTTTTCGACCCCCAAGATCCGTTCCACGGCCAAGCGATACATCCAGCCCGCTGACCCGGTGTACCACGTCCACCCAACCCGGCCGGCATGGGGCGGTACGCCGCACACATCAGCGGCAACGGCGTACGGCTCCCCCCGATACCGTGCCGACAGTTCCGGATCGGAGCTCCGGCGCACCGGGTTGAGGATATTGAAGAGGCTGTAGGCCCGGTCGCCGTCTCCGAGTTGTGCCGCGGCCCAAGCCAACCACACCGCAGCATGGTTATACTGCCCGCCGTTTTCCCGCACGCCCGGAGGATATCCTTTTATATAACCCGGATCCTTCGGCGTCTTGTCAAAGGGCGGTGTCAGGAGGACGGCCAGTTGGTTTTCTGGATCGACGAGTTTCTCAAAGGCCGAGTCCATGGCCATGGCCGCCCGCTTTGGGTCGGCGGCGCCCGAGATCACCGCCCAAGATTGTGCGATTGAATCGATCCGATCTTCTTCGGACTGTGATGAACCCAGCGGGCTGCCATCATCGTAGTAGCCGCGACGGTACCACTTGCCGTCCCATGCATCTCGCTCAACGGCCTCTTTGAGCTGCTCGGCGCGCTGGCGCAGCCGTGCCCCCCGCTCCGGATCATCCGAGGCTTCGCAGATGGGTATGAATGCATCGATCGTGCGGTAGAGGAACCAACCCAACCAGACGCTCTCGCCATAGCCACGAATGCCTACGCGGCTCAGGCCGTCGTTCCAATCGCACGTACCGATCAAGGGGAGGCCGTGGAGACCCTTCGTCGTGCCCTTCTCAAGCGCCCGCAAGCAGTGTTCGTAGAGCGACGCCGTGGTGGTTGTGGCTTCGTACTCGGCATACCGCTCGATCTCATTGGGCGCCAGCGGGTCTCCCCGCAGGAAGGGTACAGCTTCGGTGAGCACCGTGTGGTCGCCGGTTACCTGCACATAGTGCGCTACGACGAACGGAAGCCACAGCAGATCGTCTGAGCACCTGGTCCGCACACCGCGATCGTTCTCTGCATGCCACCAGTGAAGCACATCACCTTCCGAAAACTGGTGTCGGGCCGCCTCGAGAATGTGCGCTCGAGCGATGTCTGGGGCTACCACCAGCAGCGCCAGCACGTCCTGAAGTTGATCCCTGAAACCGGTCGCCCCGCTCGATTGGTAAAGGGCAGTTCGTCCCCAAACACGGCATGCCAGCGCCTGGTACAGCAACCAGCGATTGACCAATACGTTCATTGCCGCGTCCGGCGTCTCCACCGACACCACGTTTAGTGTCGCGTCCCAGAACTCGTTGAGCTCATGCCAGGCCGATTGCACCACCGCGGGGTTCTTGAAGCGCCTGAGCAGTGACACACTGTGCTCTCGATCCCTGCCCTGCCCGAGGAGGAAGTACAAATCCTTGGTCTCCCCGGGGGCCAGCTCGATGTGGATCTGCAGAGCTCCACATGGATCGACCCCTGGCTGCATCGTGCCTGAGAGACCGATGCGGAAGAGCGCTGCCGGGCGGGCCAGCGTGCCGCCCCTTCCAATAAACTCCGCTCGATCCGTCGTAAGGCCATGGGCCGGCTCGCTTGCGGCGAGGAAAGCGACGCGTTCCCCAAAGCTGGCGCTGAACGGATTCCTCACCAACAACGCTCCTGTCTCGCTGTCGTAGTCACTGACGATGTGTGGAGCGGTGATCTCTCGGGACGTGCCCAAGACCCATTCGACGTAGTAGGTAGCGGTTAAACGACGGTCGCGACGCCATCGGTTAGTGAGTCTCAGCTGAATTACCTTGACCGGCTCGTCTTTCACAGCGAAAAGTCGCAGACGCTGCTCGAGACCGTGGCTATTGAGACGGCAGGTCGTGTAACCGGCGCCGTGCGCAATTTGATAGGGTGATGCAGCACCTGCTGGCTCGGGCGCGGGCGACCACACCTGTCCAACCTCCTCGTCCCGTAGATACAATGCCTCTCCGGGTGGATCCTCGACCGGGTCGTTCTGCCACGGCGTGAGACGATTCTCCCCGCTGTTACCCGCCCACGTGCAACCGCCGCCACTCTCTGAAACGGTAAAGCCGAAGTCTTCGTTGGCGATCACGTTAATCCAAGGAGCGGGGGTTCGCAGTCCCGGCTTGAGATAGATCAGGTATTCCCGCCCGTCGGGAGAAAAGCCTCCTAGGCCGTTGTCGAACAGTAAGTTGGCGGGGCGCTCGAGCGGCGGAGTGGGTTCCAGTTCCAAAGGCGACGACGGCATGGGCACGAACCTTGGAAGGAACTCCGGCCGCTCCCGTAGCCGTGCAAGGTGGTCCGCCAACGAACCAGCATCGGTGTCGATGATCACGTGCGCAGCACATTCCAGAAGTGTGCGATCCGCAGCCGAAAGCTGGCTTGCACTCAACAGGAATACTCCACCCGGCTGACCGATCACCTCGTCCCCGCCAGCCTGATGGATGATCTGGAACAGATTGTCTCGGAGCGGTTGTTCGTAGCCAGTCGACTGCTTGTCCAGAATCACGAGATCGAGTCGGCTGCCCTTCTTACGCCAGTAGCGGTGAGCGGCGATGAGGAGTCCAACGAGGGGCAGGCCGAGCAACTCGCCGACGCGCACGAGCAAGATCGGTACATCACCCGAGAGGCCATGACCCCAGAGGCCGGATTGCGCAGGGCGGTCGGCCCACCAGATATCCGATGATGCCTTGAGGACGTGATAGGGGTACACGACCGCGGAGAAGAGCTCTTGGACGCTTCGTGCCTCACCAGCGGGGAACTCGACATCCCGCAACCGGAATTCACCGTACGATTGCGCCTGCTCAAATGCCCATTCCGCCCTTGCGAGGGATCGGTACGTATCCTGAAACGCAAGCGCCTCTCGGCGCGTACGCGCCACTGCGGTCGTAAACACCACCGTTGCCTCTGACGCTGCTTCCAGCTCAAAGCGGCAGTCGAGCGCAAAGATCGGATCGAGGGTGGCTCCGGTAGCGCCGGATAGACCCGTCCTGGGGTCGACAAAGATCGCAGGGCGCATGCGGTCACCACCGCGGCCAAGAAACGTCGCACGATCAGATTCGCAACTGATCTCGGATTCGAGTTCCGGCGCTGCTACAACACCGTGCGACAGATATACCTCTTCTTCTGTGGCTGCCCGTGGCCGGCGACGAAAGAGAAGAACTCGGCTGGCTTCGAGATAGTTGCTCTCCACGAAAAGTTTGTTGAACGCCTGGTGGCGGCGATCCTCGGCCGGATCACCAAGAACCACCTCACCATAGCTCGTGAGGGAGAGCCGCCGAACGCGGTTTGTCTGGTTGATCAAGGTGATGTGGCGGATCTCTACATCGTCGTACGGCGGTACGACAACGCGCATGTGCAGGGCAATCCCGTGGTCACGCCGGCGATATTCCACCATATGGGTGGCGAACCGAATATCCGTGTTCTCGGCCTTGACCCGAGTGGGCTCGTACGTGGTAGACCATAGATCTCCCGACTCGCGGTCGCTGACGTAAATCCACGTACCATGTGCATCGACTGCCGGATAATTACGCCAGCGTGTCACGGCAACGTCCTTCCAACGACAGCCACCCCCGCCCGTGGCCGTGAGCAATACATTGAGATTCCCGTTGGAAAGGACATGACAAGGTGGCACCGGTCGCTGAATGGGGACCCGCCAGTCTTCGACCACGGCCGGCACGCCCGTTGTCTCCCTCGTCCGCTCTTCCAGCATCCCCTCCCGCTCAACTGGGACCCGTTTCGGCACTTGCTCGTGGAGAAACGGCTCCAGACTGGCGATTCGCGCATCGGCGTGAAACCGTCGCACAAGGACGTTGCTCGCGAGAAAGTTCGTCAACGACAGGAGGACCATGCCCTGATGGTGTGACATATACGACTGAACAACCTGCGGGTTGCGTTCCGCTGGAGTCGCGGCGGGACCGAAGTCGAGCGCCTCGAACAGACCGTACTGTCCAACCATCCCATAGGTAGCCAAGTGCCGGAGATTCTGAACGACCTGGCGCGGGCTCATCGAGACGGCTAGCAGTGATGCGTACGGCGTAACGACCAGTCGATCGCCCAGATCTCGCTTGAGCCCCAAGCCTGGGACCCCGAACGAGCGGTACTGGTAGTTGCCCGATGCGTCCAGGCGGTAGTACGACGACTCGGAGATCCCCCACGGAATGCCATGAAACCGCGCAAACATGATCTGTCGCTTGACTGCCGCCTCACAGCTCTGCGTGAGAACGCTGTCCGAAGCAGCAGCCGTAAACACACGGGGCAACAGATATTCGAACATGGAGCCGCCCCAGGACAGAAGCGCAGTCCGGCCTGCCACCCTACCGAAGGGACGTCTGAGATAGAGCCAGTGGCTTGCCGGGACCTCTCCCATCGCGATCGCGACGATACTAGCGATGCGCGCTTCTGACGCCAGAAGATCGTAGAAGTTGGGGTCGTATTCCCCTGCTGAGGCGTTGTAGCCAATACGAAACAACCGACGGGAACGATCGAAGAGAAAGCCGAAATCCATCTCATCAATCTGGGTTTCTGAAAACTCAGCCACGGCGGAAAGGTCTGCCCGCACGCGTCGGGCGGCTTGGGCCGCACGGTCGAGAGCCTCGGACAGCCTGCTGTTCCAGGTTGTCGCCTCCTCCAGGAGATCCGCCGGCGGCATGAGCTCTTTGACGCACTTATCCAGTCGTGTCACGAGGTCGCCCGCGACCTCAACAACGGAGTCGATTTTGTCCAGGTTCGGGATCTCTCCCAGCACATCGGTCAAATCAGCCACCGTGCGGATCAAATCGGGGTAGAGGTCCGTCCCCTGGTAGAGCAGCGGCGGCCGACGTAGCACGGTGTGCCAGGGAATGAGCGAGTCGAATTCTCTAGCGGCACTCTGGATACTGTGGTGAATACGGTCGGACCAGCTTCGCAGACCCCTCAACGTCACAGTGTCGAGGGAGCCAAACCCTGTAGAGACCATCCCGGCAATGAGTGCGTCCAACTCGGGAATCCAGTGTTCCTCCAGTACGGTGAGCAACTCCCGCCAGTCATCAATTCGCCTGCCCATCCGCACGACTCGCTTGCGCAGGTCCTCCAGGTGCTGACGAATCGCCGCTACCATCTCCTCCAGTTCGGGGGCCGTTATCTCCTGAATTACTTCGTCCAATACGGCGGCCGTATCGATGATGCCGTGACGGAGGGCGGCGCCTGTTACTGGAGCAGTCTGGATGGTCGTGCACGCCTGCCGCAGTACCATCAAGCAAGCAGCGAGATTGCCACTGTCGACCGACGAGATATAACGCGGCTCGAGGGGAACTCGATCCGATGTCGCATACCAGTTGAAGAAATGACCACGATATCGCTCGAGTCGATCCATGCTCTCGGCAATATTCCGAACCGACGCGGCGAGCTGCATTACACCGATATAGCCCAGGTCGTAGGCTGCCACGGGTGCCAAGATTGCCACACCCATATTGGTGGGAGACGTCCGCCGGGCCACGATGTCTCCTGGCTCCTCCTGAAAGTTGTCCGGTGGGAGCCAGTGATCGTGCGGCGTGATGAATCGCTCGAAATAATGCCAGGTTCGCCTGGCAAGCAGCCGCAATGTCCGCCGCTCGCGATCGTTGAGGACCTCTCGTTCCTCTTGGGTGGGGCGGCTGAGCAGCCAGGCGATCTGCGGCGACACGAACCAGGCTGCCAGGAAAGGCAGCGCCCCCAAAAGCGCATGCGGCTGGGTGACCCACACCAGCCCCGTGGCCAAGGCGGCAAATGCTGGCACGGTCATCGTCTCGCGCCACACGTTGCGCGCGGTGTGGGCGACCGAGAGAGCGCGTGCCGTGTGGGCGGCCGACGTCCACTGCAGCAGGTGCCGGCGACTCACAAACATCCGATACAGCGTCCGGCTCACCGCATCCAAGACAACAGCGGCCTCGTGAGGTAGGAAGGTAGCTGCAAGCAGCAAGCGGTAGACCGGGATTTGCGGAGATCGGCCAGCCCCTCTGATCGTCTTCCGGCGCACGACGCCGCCTGCAATGCGCGTTGCCGCCGACGCCGCGCTGAGTACGACGGGTACCACCAAAACGCCAATGGCCATCGCTCCCCACAGCCATGGGGCACCGGGCAGCAAGGTCCAGCCGAGAAGCATGAACGCAAGGAGCGAAGGCGACAGTAGACTCCGTCGGAGGTTGTCGAAGATTTTCCACCGATCGACCGCCGACAGCGAGTTCCGCAACTTCTTACCGTCGGCTCCCGGCACGTGCCGAAACAGCCACGGCAAGATCTGCCAATCGCCACGGACCCAACGGTGCATCCTTCTCAAAAAGGCCAATGCCTGTGAGGGGTACTCTTCGAACACGGCGACGTCCGACACCAGACCGGCCCTGCCGTGAACGCCTTCGAAGAGATCATGACTCAGGAGCGTGTTCTCCGGAACACGGCCCGACAGGCTTTGCTCGAACGCGGCAACGTCATAGATCCCCTTGCCTGCATAGATGCCCTCGGCAAAGAGATCCTGATACGCATCCGAAACCGCATGGGTGTACAGATCGAGTCCCGTTTCCCCCTGGTACAGTGCCGCAAAGAGGCTCCGGCTGGTGTCACCTGGTGCAATCTCGACCCGTGGCTGCAACACCGTATAGCCGGCGGCGATGCGGCCGCCGTCGACGTAGCGCGGGCGGTGGAGGGGGTGCGCTAAGGTCGCCACCAAGCGGGCCGCACTTCCTCGCGACAACCTCGTGTCGGCGTCCAGCGTGATGACGAACCGAATGTCCGACAGCGCACCAACATCACCCGCCTCCAGACGCAAGCCCGTATCCTTGGCTCCGAGCACGAGCTGGTTGAACTCCGCGAGCTTGCCGCGTTTCCGTTCCCAGCCCATCCAACACCCTTCCCGCTCATTCCACTGGCGCAGCCGATGAA